>LJCR01003029.1 GCA_001399705.1 Kouleothrix aurantiaca | reverse complement strand
GCGCAGCACACTGCCCCGCTCGCGCAAGTCCCAGCGCAGCCAGGCCCACAGCGCCTGTGCCGCCGCCAGGTGCCCCGGCGCAAACCATAGCTGGTCGACAAGCACCTCGTCTACCACGCCGCTGGGCGGCAGCAGGCCCATGGCGCGCACCACCAGCTTCATCGCCGCGGGCAGCCGCCCGACGTGGAGCGCCAGCAGCCGGGCGCGCTCGCTGATCCCCGCGCCGGCGAGGAGCGTGCCAGCAGCATCGACGGCGACGACCAGGTGATGAATTGGCGCATGGAGCGGCGTGTGGTCGAGCCATGCGGCGAACGAGTCGGCGGTCTGCGGCGCGTACAGGTTGTAGTTCTGGTAGAAACGGTTTTGCTGCTCCGCAATTGCGCCACGTTCCTCTGGCCTGGCTGGCCGCACGCTGATGCCGCGTGGCAGGCGTGGCGGGCTGCGCCGCATGCCCATCAGCACCGTGTGCGGCTGGCCGACGAACTGGCTGCTCCAGTGCTGCGCCGCCCGCTCCGAGGCCACGTTGCCCTTCTGGATGTCGGCCAGCAGCACCGCATCGTCGCCAAAACGCCCGCGCGTGGCGGCGATGCGCCACTCGGCCAGCCGCCGCGCGATTCCCCGGCGGCGGTAGTCGGGGTGTACTTTGAGCGTGTTGAGCAGCGCGCAGGGGCGCACGGAGCCTTCGACCTGCCGCTGGCTCCAGTCGATCATCGCCATGCCCACAAGCTGCCCGGTTGCGGGCAGAA
>LJCR01003028.1 GCA_001399705.1 Kouleothrix aurantiaca | reverse complement strand
GCCCCTTACAGGCGTGCAGCGTCGCGACCTGACGCTGAGCGGCAAAGTGCAGAGCGACCTGATCTATGCAGTGCACGGTTTGAATCGCATGAACCCCGATTTCTACGCCGCCAACGTCGGCAACATGATTCTCGGGCGGATTGGCCTGGGCGGGCGGCTGGGCGACAATGTGCGCGAGCGGCAGGGCCTGGCCTACTCATGCGGCAGCAGCGTCGACGCCGACCTGGGCGCAGGGCCGTGGGCGGCGCTGGCAGGCGTGAACCCCGCGAATATCGAGCGGGCGATTGCGGCGATTGTGCACGAAATTGGCGAGTTCTGCGAGCGCGGCCCAAGCGCCGAAGAGCTGAGCGACGCGCGCGACTATATGACCGGCAGCCTGGCGCTGGGCCTGGAAACAAGCGACGGCATCGCTGGCACACTGCTCGGGATCGAGCGCTACGGCCTGGGCTTCGACTATATTTCGCGCTACCCCGACCTGATTCGCGGCATCAGCGCCGATCAGATCGTGGAGGTGGCGCGCAAGTACCTTTCCACCGAAAACTACGTGGTGGTGACGGCCGGGCCAGCTGTGGCCTAGAAGCAACAACCCAATAACCACGAAGACACAAAGGCACGAAGTTCTGGAAAAGTTGGCTTCAACAAGCCTGAACAAGCGCCGGCGCCTGATACGGAGCGCCGGCGTTTTTGTGGACGCTGTCACGCGAGCATCATTCTATCTGTAGCATCGGTATCTATAGAATACTATTG
>LJCR01003026.1 GCA_001399705.1 Kouleothrix aurantiaca | reverse complement strand
CGGCGCGGCCGTGGGCGATGCGGCAGGCGTGGCGCCGCCACACGCGGCCAGCAGCGGCACAAGCAGTGCCAGCAATAGAATCAGTCCACTTACTCGCTTGGGAGCTACCATCTGATGCCTCCTTGCATATGTTTGCCAGGTCTCACCCTTCTGATCTTGCTTGGTCGTGGTCGATTCGGCGCGTGCGTGCGCCGGTAGCATCACCACCTTTCTGCGCGGCTGCGCATGTTACGCGGCCCCCTGGGCCGAATCGGTCTGAATATCGAGGTGCGCGCCCTGGAGCGCGATCTGGTATGCTGTTCCTGCCGGAATATCAAGTTCAAGCCAGGCACCTTCCGCGTCGCTGTGCAGCGCGGCAGGTGTTGTTTCCACCGCGCCCGGCAGCCGGTAGCGCAGGCGCAGAGCCTGCGGCCCGGCCCGATGCGCTACGCGCAGGCCGCTGGGCGCAATGCGAATGTCGAGCAGGTGCGCGCCCACGCGCAGGCCGTTGAGCTGCGCAGCCGGCCATTCCGCCGGCATGCATGGCGCGATGCCAAGCTCGTGCCGATCTGCGCGTGGCCGCAGCCCGAACAAACCCTCGGCCCAGCCCTGCACATACAGCCCGGCCGACCAGAGCTGCACAAAGCACAGCCCGATCGGGATGAGTTCCTTGAAGGTGCCGAGCGTGCCACGCTCGGTGGTTGCGGCGATGTTTTTCAGCAGCCGCACCCCAAGCTCGGGCTTGCCATGTCGAAACGCCACCAGCGCC
>LJCR01003027.1 GCA_001399705.1 Kouleothrix aurantiaca | reverse complement strand
AAGCCAATGTGGAAATTCAGCCCAACCATGCCATCCGACTCGCGGAGCGCGTCGGATGGCATGGTTGGGCTGAATTTCCACATTGGCTTTTTGCGCCCCGACGGCAACAGCAAGCTCGATGCGCCGCTTGAGCTTATGGTGCAGCACATCGACTATCTGGTGGAGCGGCTGGGAATCGAGCGGGTCGGTTTCGGGTCGGATTTCGACGGGGCGAAAATGCCCGCCGCAATTGGCGACGCCAGCGGGCTGCCGAAGCTCATCGCCGCGCTGCGCGAGCACGGCTACGACGACGCGGCGCTGCGCAAGCTGGCGCACGAGAACTGGCTGCGCGTGCTGCGCAAAACGTGGAAGTAACGAGCAGGAGTCAGGTGTCAGGGGTCGGGAGTCAGAAGGACTTACGCTTTCTAAAGCCTTCACGAACGATAATTTCAGTTCACTCTACAGGCACGCCGCTGTAGCGTAAAGAACGAGGAGAGCGAGTGATTCAGGCTCGCTCTCCTCTTTCGTCCTTCGTCCTTCGTTCGTCGCCGCGCTTACGCCCGCTGGTAATCGGCCAGCGCCGCCTCGAAGCGCGCCACGCTGTCGGGCAGGCCGCCGGGCCGGTTGCGTGCCAGCCAGACCTCGCGATACTCTGCAATAATCGCGCGCATGTCGTCGGCCAGGGCTTGGGCCTGCGCCGCGTCGGGGTTGTGCGCGTACAGCCCGCGCTGGCATGCATGCCGCAGCAGCCGCACGGTTTGCGCAAGCT
>LJCR01003025.1 GCA_001399705.1 Kouleothrix aurantiaca | reverse complement strand
TTGCGCAGTTCTGTGGTTCCGCAGTTCCGTGGTTCCGCTAATCGGTGACGCCGTGATCGCGCAGAATCTTCCACACCTTCTGCGGCGTGATCGGGATGTCGACGTGGCGCACGCCCAGGTGCCACAGCGCATCGACCACCGCGTTGGCAATTGCGGGCGGCGCGCCAACGGTCGGCGACTCGCCCACGCCCTTCGCGCCAATCGGGTGGTGCGGCGACGGCGTAATGGTCTTGCCCAGCTCCCACTTCGGCGTTTCCACCGCCGTGGGCAGCAGGTAATCCATAAACGTGCCGGTCAGGTTCGTGCCGTTTTCGTCGTACACAATCTCTTCGAACAGCGCCGGCGCGAGGCCCATGGTCAGGCCGCCGTGAATCTGGCCTTCGACCACCAGCGGATTGATGATGTTGCCACAGTCGTCAACCGCCACAAAGCGCCGCACCTTCACCTCGCCCGTGCCCGAGTCGATATCCACCACCGCGATGTACGAGCCGAACGGAAAGGTCAGGTTCGGCGGATCGTAGTAGTCGGTGGCTTCGAGGCCCGCTTCCATCCCCGGCGGATGGTTTGTGTATGCGGCAAACGCGATGTCTTGAATGGTCTTGGCCTGTTCGGGCGAACCTTTCACCTGCCAGCGGTCGATGTTCCACTCCAGGTCGTCCTCGCCAACTTCGAGCAGGTAGGCCGCGATCTTGCGGGCTTTGGCGCGGATTTTGCGCGCCGCCATGGCTGCAGCGGCGCCGGCTGTTGGC
>LJCR01003024.1 GCA_001399705.1 Kouleothrix aurantiaca | reverse complement strand
GTTCATGCCCTGCTCGAAGTCGCCGGCCTTGGCCACGCCGTCCGTGGCGAACTGCACAATCGCCTGGCCGGCCTGCGCAGCGGCGTCCACCAGCATGTGCCCGACCCGCTCGGCCGCGCCTTGCACCACCGATCCGAGCAAGCCGACCTTCTTGCTCGAGTCTTCCGACTCGTCGCCCAGGCCCTTGACGCCCTTGGCCCCGTCGTCCGCGCCGTCCCCGAGATCGCCCGCGCCTTTGGCGGCCTTTTTGGCATCATCCCCAAGCGCGGCGGCAGCGACCGCGGCATCACCCGCACCGTCGGCAAATCGCGCCGCGCCGGCCGATGCCATGGCACTCATTTCCGCAAACGACGCGGCGGCTTTATCTGCCCCCGTGAGCCCGGCGTCCAGTGCATTCACCCCGCCGACGGCGGCCACGGCCGCATGCGCCAGCGCCGTCTCGGCACTCGCGGTCTTCGTCAGGGTCTGGAGATAGGCGTCAGCGCCGTCGGCGACGAGCTGTACCCCGCTTTGCTCCATGCGCGTCCTTCTTCGGGCGGTTCTCCCAGGCGTCCACGGCGGCCAGGCGCTGCGCGGTCCGGTAGTGCGCAATAATCAGCGCCTGGTCGTCGCCCTCGAGCGCGTCGAAGTCCTGCCAGGTCAGGCCGCGCCAGCGCGCCGCCTCCAGCAGCTCGTACTCCGCGCTATACCGAATCTTCCCCGCCGGCGGGTCCAGACTCCGGCTCCACAGATCCTTGCCCGCGTACGTC
>LJCR01003023.1 GCA_001399705.1 Kouleothrix aurantiaca | reverse complement strand
GCCGAGGCGCAGCTTGCGCGCTTCACCGGGCTGCTGCGCGAGCTGGAAGCGGCCGGGTTGCGCCCGCCCTGCGCGCACGCCGCCAACAGCGCGGCGCTGCTGCGTCTGCCTGCCGCCCGGCTCGACATGGCGCGGCCGGGAATCGCGTGCTACGGGCTGGCCCCTTCTGCCGCCGCGCCGCTGCCGCCCGATTTCCGCGCCGCGCTGTCGTTCCACACCGAGGTCGCTCAGGTGAAAGAGCTGCCGGCTGGCGCGCCCGTTTCCTATGGCGGCACCTGGGTCGCCACGCGCCACTCGCGGATCGCCACCATCCCGGTGGGCTATGCCGACGGCCTGCGCCGCGCGCCGCCCTGGCGCGAAGTGCTTGTGCGCGGTCGCCGCGCGCCAATCGTTGGCCGCATCTGCATGGATTACGCCATGCTCGACGTGACCGACATTCCCGGCGTGCGGCGCGGCGACCCGGTGACGCTGATTGGCCAGCAGGGCGACGACACCATCAGCGCCGACGAGGTGGCGGGCTGGCTCGGCACAATCAGCTACGAAGTGGTGGCGACGATCTTGCCACGCGTGCCGCGCACCGTCGAAGAGCGGCTGGAGTAGCTTGCTGACTTCTGAATCCTGACTTCGGACTACTATAAAAGGTTCTCACCATGTGGCACCAATCGTCTCAGCCGGTGCTGATCGATACCGATATTGGCGACGACATCGACGACGCGTTTGCGCTCGCGCTGGCGCTGCGCCTGCCCGCGC
>LJCR01003022.1 GCA_001399705.1 Kouleothrix aurantiaca | reverse complement strand
GGGGCGCGCGGCCGAGCGGCTGCCGAAACGGCTGCCCAGCTGCTGCACCGCCGCGTCGATCTGGCCTTCGCGGCCGCGCGCCAGGAAGCTCGCGCCAGCCAGGAACAGAACGCCCGGCCACACAAAATGCAGCATGAACAGCAGCGCCAAACCGACGCACCACAAACCAGCCTGAACGCCCTCGGCCAGGCGGCCCATCGTGCGGCGCTGGCGATACGCGACGACGCCGCCAGCTAGCAGCGCGCCGGGCAGCAGCAGCCCCCATAGGTTCAGCCACCACACCAGGCCAAGCGCGATCAGAAAGACACCAACGGCAACCGGCGGCTGCTTATTGATATTCATTGTTATGCTCCTTATATGTATCGAGTGCATCCTCACGGGCGGGATGTGCATCTGCCCGTATGACGTTGGCGGTGCGGGGAATGTTGCGGTATCATAGGCGCACATCCGCTAAGCTGCGGCGGCGCGTACTCATGCGCAGATACCGCATTCTTGTGCAGAAAAGAAGCTATGACGACACTTTCGAGGCCTTTGCACCGCGCGCTGAACTGGCGCGGAATTGTGGCCGATGCCGTGCTGGTGGCCACGCTTACTGGCCCGCTGGCCGCGCCCTTCCTGCAGGCCTGGGGCTTGCTGGTGCCACGCACCGTCGCGGGGATTATCTACACCATGGGCAGCTTTGTGTGCCCGCAGCCGGCCATTGGCGTGCCACTTGCGGGCAGCGCGATTATGGCCGTGTGCATGCGCTGC
>LJCR01003020.1 GCA_001399705.1 Kouleothrix aurantiaca | reverse complement strand
CAGGTCGAACAGGTGGTGGTTCGGCACATCCTGCGTCCACAGCCACAGCGCGCGGCGATTCATGCGCGGCGGCGGGATGGGCAGCGCCTCACCGAATGTTAGCGGCTTGCCATCCTGCTCCAGCGATACGCGCTCGATCAGCAGGCCCAGGTCTTCGTTGCGCGGGTTGTCCTGCGTGTCGCGGGTCGGGTTCCATGTGTCGCTCACCAGTTCGAGCCGCATGCCGCGCGCCAGCTGCCCGGGCAGCAGCGTGAAATGCAGCGTCCAGCGAATCGGGTCGCCATCGGTGTTGCTGCGCTCGACATCTGCCAGTGGCTGGCCATTCAGGCGCAGCTCGAAATTTGCGCGCGGCAAGGGCCAGGGCCGGTGGTCGGCCACCAGCAGCGTGCCTTCCAGCGGCCCAAGCCCGGCCGGGTTGAGCTGCCAGGTCGCGTCGGCGTAGCTCCAGCGCGGGAACAATTCGCCCTTGCTGCGGTCGCCTTCCGAGTAGGAAAAATCTTTCACCAGCAGCGCCGTGCCAGGCGGCCCACCGGCTGCGCGCCACCAGTACTCGCGCACGCGGCCGAGCCAGATCTGCGGCTGCGCCAGAATCGGCGATGCCGCCGGGCGAAAATAGCGCTCTTTCGGCTCGCTGTATTGAATATAGGTGTCGAAGCTCACCAGCAGCGGCAGCAGCTGAATAAAGAAACTCAGCGCCGCCAGCGCGCCCGCCGCCCAGCGCCATCCGCGCGCTCGTTCGCCAAGCGTGGCC
>LJCR01003017.1 GCA_001399705.1 Kouleothrix aurantiaca | reverse complement strand
ACTCCAAGCGCCAGCAGCAGCGCCAGCGCCGAGATGGCCCCGCCCACGCGTGCGCTGAGCGGGCGGTAGACGAAGGTGACCTCGTGCGGCTGGCCTTCCAGAGCGGGCGGCAGCACCACGGCGCGCTGCATCCCGTTCGCGCGCAGCACTGGCGTGGGCATGCCATCGACGTACGCCTCCCAGCCGGGGAAGGCCGCCTCGCTCACTGCCAGCAGCCCGCGCACATTGTTCTGCACCAGCAGCGTGACCCGATCTGGCTGGTAGCTCACGATCTGGCTGGAAAACGTGGCATCGGCGCGCGCGGGCAGCGCACCCACGCCCACGTCGGCAGTAACCGCTGCGGTCGGGTCGAAGCGCTCGATCGCGGTGCCGGCGGCCGCACCTTTCACGCCGATCAGCGCATAGGCTGCGCCGCTTTTCCCTTTCAGGTCGGTTGCCGCGCCCAGGCTGGCGATGGCTGCGCGCGCGCTGTCGGTAAGGCTATTCGTGCCTTCTTCATACGTCGCAAGCGCGACAATCGTGCCATCGGGCGCTGCCGAAATCGCCGCCGCCAGCCGGTCGCTTTCATCGGCTGAAAGGTAGGTATCGTAGCCGCCGGTGGAGCGCACCTTGCCGGTGCTGGGGTCGATCAGCACCAGCACAATGCCGCGCTGCTTGGGCGTGACAGTCACGCCATCGACGATCACGGCGCTGTAGTGCACCGCGCCGCCGGACAGCACGCCGATATCAACCGGGCTGCGCACACCAGTCT
>LJCR01000302.1 GCA_001399705.1 Kouleothrix aurantiaca | reverse complement strand
ATACATATGTAACAGGCTTATATCTCAAAAACGACGAGCTTTTTAGTGATACTTTTTATTTAGATAACATGGATATTCTTCTTGAGGCGCAACTTTAAAAATTTTAGAGTATCAGCTTCCTGCTCAGGGTTATTATTAATATGGGATCCGAGTATCATACTTTCGTTGCTACTACGAACTGATAAAAGTTGATCCACTGTAGCCAAAATCTCTTCCGAACCGACTGGCTTCGTTAAAAAAGCTATCGCCCCAGCCTCCTGCGCTCGGATATGATCCTGGTCATGTACACTGCCAGTCAAAATGATTACTGGTATCATGCAGTATTGTGTGTTTTTGCGCATATGCTTTAGCAGTTCAATCCCGTTAAGTTCGGGCATGTTTATATCTGTAATAACTAAATCGAATGGCTCATCGGATAAACATTCTAAAGCTTGACGACCATTCATCGCTGTAACTACACTGTGTTGCTTCTGATGCAGAATAAAACTCATTAACCTCTGGCTCGTAGAATGATCGTCCACAACAAGAATTTTCGGCATTATAAACCCCTCAAAACACTAACTACAAATGTTTGATTAAGCACCAATGATTGTTTCCGGGCATAGGAGTGTATAAAACTTCGTCCATCAGATTATGTACAATAAATAACCCATAGCCTCTAATTTTTGGCATCTCGAGATTTGGAGGTGCAATGACATCAATATCAAAAGAATTACCACTATCATAAACATCTATCTCGAAGGATTTCTCTTCAATCCTCAATCTGAAGACAACCTTTATCCGACCTTCATGATAACCAGAATATGCGTGTTCTACAATATTTGAACATGTTTCATGCACTGCCATTTGAATAGGATATATATAACTATGTAAAATATCTGCGTTCCTTTTTAATATGCATTCTACACATTCGCTCAAAACATTCAAGTATTTTGTTACTGCTGGTATTTCAATACTAATTACATCCTCTATATTAGCTTCCATTACTAAACCCCTTTAATCACAACTAATGTCTGGTCATCATCTTGTGGCCGGCCAGTGCTAAACGCTTCAATAGCAGTGTATATTGTTTCCAATATAGAACACGCAGGCATATCAACAGATGCTGATATTAGATTGAGCAATCGCTCATATCCGAATAACTCTTCTTCAGGCCCACGCGCTTCATTTAAGCCATCGGTTCCAATAATAAGAAGATCACCTGGCCGAAGCGGTACTATATGATTCTTACACATGCTCGTCCTAAGGACGCCGAGGGGTGGGCTATCAGCACCTAGCAATTTTGGTGTTTCACCAGCGGAGCAATATATAATAGGCGAGTGTCCAGCATTTGCATATACTAATGTTCGAGACTTAGGCTGATACTGTCCAATAAAAGTAGTAGCAAACATTCCTACTTGCAAGAAATCCTCGAATAAATCTTCGTTTGAATTTCGCATCACTAATTCGGGTTCAGGATTAGGCATGTAGCTCGCTTTGCTATGAATAGCTGTACGAGCCATTGTCATAAGTAATGCAGCTGAAAGCGCTTTCCCACTAACATCACCAACTGCAACCATAAAAGGCCGATTTGGTATACTTATAAAATCGTAAAAATCGCCACCAATTTGGCGAGCTGGTCGCGAATGAGCTGCAATATCAAGCCCAGGTATTGAAGGAATATGTTGCGGTAAAAGACGAAGTTGGACCTTACGCGCAAGGTCTAATTCTCTCTGAACTTTATTCTGCTCAAGCGTTTCTTGCTGAAGAAGAACCTGCTCGATATGTGTTCCAGCTTGCTCTATTATTGCTTGAGCAAGTTTAATATCAGGCGAAGAAAAACCAGCATCTTTATTTATCAAGCCTAATCCAGCTATAAAAGCTCCACGGATCCGAATAGGGATAAAGATTAAATTATCGGCGGCATCTGAGTATAAACCGAGAAAATCATCTCTGGTAAGAGAAATCTCTTTCGCGCGAGTTTTCACCTGTGCAAAAATTTGGTTGATACCTATCGTATTGCCAAAATTTTCTGGATACTGGATAATTATACTACCTTGGTTTTCCGGTGCATACATTACAAATCCAGCACGCGTTTTCACCAATCGCATTGCCTCAAACAAAAGTCCGCGAAGTGTGTCTTCAAGTGTTGTATAGTATCGTAAGGACCGAGTAAGTTGGTAGACTGCTAGTAATCTGTCTTGGCTATCAACAAGATCCGCCACAAGCGTATTCATCTCTTCTTCTAATCGGATGAGATGTGACACTAGATTTGCTTCTGCAGCCAGGCGCTCTTGAGATTGAATATCGTATAGTCCGCTTACCCGTAAATCTCCAAGAATTTTCTGGCCACAATAAATAGCCACACATAAACTCGGGTGTTCGAGTATATCGCGATTAGGCCAATACGCTAATGGAGCACCATTGCTCCACACTCCGAAAGCGGATGCTCCACTAGCTAACCAGCCCTGAGCAAGGGTGGCTAGATGAGTGTGCTGATTTAACAAGGCGTTAATTGGCATATTTCGCAAACGCCGAAAGGGCATGTTCTTCGTCAAGAAAAATATTGAAAGCCTTATCTAATCTTGTAAGTTCAAATATCATGTATACTTGTTGCTGTAAACTACAAAGAAAGAGATCGCCTTGATATTTGTGACATTTATTAAGGCCCTGAACAAGAGTAGCGAGCGCTGTAGAATCAATAAAATGAACTTGCGCCAAGTTAACAATAATTTGCGAGTTCTTCTCAGCGGCATTTTTATCAAGCCATTCATTTACTGAATGTGTCACATAGTTGTCGAATCGACCTGACAGTCGAAGTATTTTAACTTTTCCTGAGGTATTATGTGTTACGTTCATCTACAGAAACTCCTCAACTTTCGTTAAAAGTATGGTTTGCACTAAAAACATCTTCACGTACTGACATTTTATCTTGCACCAAACGAGTACGAAATCCCGCAAGTGGGGTTTGGAGTATTATTTTCAAGTCGCCATACCAGGTACGAGTAGCAGTGTAGTATGCGTCAGCAATTAGTATTTGATCTAAAGAGTTGGCCTTAATAGATTGGATATACCATAAACCGGTAAATCCCATAGGATACTGATCACGTTTCTGGTGCCATGTTTTTTCTGCATATGAATACTCTGCCATCGACAGAGGCTTTACTCCAACAATGCGCAAATCACCTTTTATCACGTTCCACAATTCTGGTATACGTTCTATCCCGCAAAAACGGATAATTTTCCCTAGCGTTTTAACAGAACCATTTTTACTAGCTGTTCGAAATGCTAAGATACGCACAATTTGAACAGAACATTTAGATCTATTTTCGAATGCTCGGCGACCATAACATGATTTCACATCAAAAGGTTTTCTACTTATAAAAATCATTATCAATAAAACCATCAATATTATTAGCGGCATCAATACAGATATGAGAATTATCGCAACAAAAATATCTATTATCCGAAAAAATATATTTTTCTGCCATCCTGGCAATGCCACCCTCGAAATAAGAAACTTATCTTCTATATCAATATGATATCCCGTTGCCAAATCTATCATTTTTGATTGATGAACAAGGCGATGGCTGATGTTGACCAAGCGACCAACATAGCTTCGTCGCAAAATCGTGCTGTGCTGTATTGTCGCCTCATCATCAACAACTACACTTGGACCGATAACAGTACCAGGGCCAAGTTCGGCATTGTAACCTATAAGGCATCCTTCGCCAATACAGAGAGGCGGCGCCAAACGTGCGCTTGGATGAATGACTGTGTTTAAGCCTATCCATATCCCAGGAGCAATTTGATTTCCAGGAACTGACAAAGGGAATACAGTAGGAATATCTATCGTACGAATAGCATTTTCTGACATGGTCGGCAGTGAGTTATATAGAAATATCTGTTGAGCTTCTTCATACTGCGGGAATGTTGCGAGAGGGTTCCAGTAGCTCTCTATAATATACGTCCTGACTACTTCATTTGCGCTGAGTAATTTCGGGAAAACGTCATTATATATGCTGGAGTGCGATTGATTATTAATATATTTAAGGACATTTGGGTCACAAAAAAATGCTCCAGTAAAGTCAACTTGATTCTTACTATCATTTGCATTTTTATCTAATACATTATTATATTCATCAATAAGAAGCATCTGGTTTGGATACTGATTTTGACGGGAAGCTATAAATGTCAGCACAGCCCCCGATTTTTCGTGGGCAGCAAGAGCATTTTCGACATCAAAATCAATGATTATATCAGTAGGTAATACTAAAACAGTTTCAGTTATTGCATTCCCAAGCCATCCGACCGAGCCCGCATCCCCCCACGCTTCGCGCTGCATAACATAATCGATATGTACACCCCAACGCCGCCCGGTTCCAAAATACGAAACTACCGCTCCACCTTGGTTATATAAACTAACAAGTAGCTTTTTAAAACCCTTTCGAGCCAGCGATTCTATCAATATCTCCATTACTGGACGATTGATAACAGGAATTAAAGA
>LJCR01003019.1 GCA_001399705.1 Kouleothrix aurantiaca | reverse complement strand
GGCTTGACATTGTCGCCGCGCTTGTTGAACTGCGAGTTCACCACCAGCAGGTTGCTGTCGGCCTTGGCGATGGTGGTTGGGTAAGCGAACAGCTCGTTGCTGGTGCTCGACACCACCGTGCCGCTGGCGAAGTCGTTCGCCAGGGTGATCTTGACGATCACGCCATTCTGGTTCCGCACGACGTACAGCGTCTGCCCGTCGAGCAGGATGCCGTCGCCGTTCGTCACCGTCTGGCCGCCCAGGCTGATCTCCATCACTTCCTTGGTGCTGGTGCTAATGCGGAACAGCTTGCCCGTGTTCGACTGCACGACGATCAGGTAGGCGCCGTCGGCGGTCGAGGCGATGCCGTTCAGGTTAAAACCCTGCTGGTACTGGATTGCAGTGCCATTCAGGTCGAGCCAGTCTTCGCTGGCGGGTTTGCCGTCGGGCGCGGTGTAAATGCGATACAGCACCGGGCTCTGCGAGTCGGTGAAGAAGGCATCGCCGTTCGGCACCACCGTCACGTCGTTGATAAAGGTTGGCTGGCGCAGGCCGTTGAACTTACCCAGCAGCGCGCCGTCGGCGGTGTTGTACACAAACATCTGGCCGGTCGCGCCGCCCGAGATGAACAGGCGACCCTTCGAGTCGACTTTCATGCCGGTGGCGCTGGTGCGGCCATCGCTGCCGCCCGGCAGGAAAGTCTGCGCGGCGGCGTTGCTCTTCACGTTTGCGCGGAAGATTGTGCCGTCGGTGGTGCTGCTGACGTAGAAGT
>LJCR01003016.1 GCA_001399705.1 Kouleothrix aurantiaca | reverse complement strand
GAATGGCGCACACGCACGCGCGGCGTGATGCGTGCCGACGCAAGTGAATCGGCACCGGCCCATGTGCGTGAACAGGCCAAGCGGCTTGGCGCGCGCTTGAAGCGGCCAGCAAACCGCCTGCAGGCGCTGGCGCGCCTGATGTTCGACAGCGCCCAGGCGCCGCTGGCTTTTGGCATTCGGGCGGGCGCAAACGAGCAGCGCCATTTGCTCTTCGAAACCGAATACTATACAATTGATCTGCGTGTCAGGCCACAAGGCGAGCTGTGGAGCATCGCGGGCCAGCTGCTGGGTGCCGAAAGTGCTGGCAGCGCGTCGCTGGCCGGTTCCGCCGAAGCCACCAACGTGCTGAACGAAAACAGTGAGTTTAGCCTGCCACTGGTGCCGCCCGGCACCTACACGCTGACGCTGAATCTTGAAGCGCTTGAAATTATGCTGCCCGAGTTTGAGATCAAATGAGCGCATACGAGCAGGTTTCGCTCGCAAATCAGGTGGCAGCTGCAAGCCCGGAAGAGCGTTCGGCCCTGGTTGCGCAGTACGCCGGCAATACAAACGACTTCGCCCACGCCCTGAAAGACCTTTACTTCGGCTCCTACAGCAGCATGCCGGCCCTGGCGGCCGGCGCCGCCGACGCCCTCGATACCCTGGCCGCGAATAGCCCACAAGCTGAGATCGTTGCGCTTGCAACCTGGACGCGTGGCATGGCTGCGCTGCAGCTTGAAGGAGCGCTTGAGCACGCGATCCAGTTGATCAG
>LJCR01003018.1 GCA_001399705.1 Kouleothrix aurantiaca | reverse complement strand
GTATAGCTGAGCGTGCCCGAGAGCGCGGCCGGGCCATCGGCGCGCGGGGCGCTGCTCGGTTCGGGCGTGGGCTGTTCAGCAGAAAATGGCAGGCTCGGGCTGCATGCGCCAAGCAGCAGCGCGATAGCAAGCGGCAGCAAGCGAGCAAGCCGTCGCAGGCGCGGCGGAAATGGGATGCTGGGCATAGAAGTGGACTTGTCCCTTTGCACAATGATAGGTCGAACGCCCAACCATTGTAGCATGCGCGCGCGCGCCGCCACCTGACCGTTTGGTTGCGGTAGGGTGGGGTTCACCCGCCCTTCACCACGCGCGCCTCCACGCGATCCAGGCGCGCATTTACGTCGTCGAGCATTTCGGTGAGCAGCTCGGTTTTGCTGAGCAGCGTGCTCACGCCAAGCTCGGCCTTCAGGTTCACCTGGTAGTCGAGCTCGCTGCGAATGCGGTCTTTGGTGTCCTGGCGGTTCTGGCTCATCATAATCACCGGGGCCTGGATGGCGGCCAGCATCGAAAGGAACAGGTTCAGCAGAATAAACGGGTATTCGTCCCAGCGCCAGGGCATGAAAATATTCAGCAGCACCCAGATCGCCAGAAAGGCCCCGAAGGAAAAAATGAATCGCCAGCTGCCGCCAAACTTTGCTACGGCATCGGCCACGCGCTCGGCGAGCGTTTCTTTCTCCTCGATCACCTCGTTCGGGTCGCGGCTGACGCGCCGGCGCAGCAAATTGTCGGTGCGACGCACACGTTTGGCAAG
>LJCR01003021.1 GCA_001399705.1 Kouleothrix aurantiaca | reverse complement strand
CAATTGCGCGCGGTGGCAGCGCCACCTACCGGCTCACGCTGGCGAAAGAAGGCAACTTCGGCAGCGCAGTCTCGCTCAGTGCGGGCGCGGTCGCCGGCCTGACGGTGCAGCTCTCCTCCAGCAGCCTGACGCCGCCCGGCACCACCACCCTGACCCTTACCGACACCAGCCCGCCCGGCCCGGCATTACCCGGCACCTGGCGCACCGTCACCGTCACCGCAACGGGCGGCGGCAAAACGCGCACGCTCACCGTGAAGCTGCTGGTCGGTGGCGCGCGTGTGAACGTGCCGGCGGCGCGGCGGTGACGGTGACGAATGACGAAAGACAAATGACGAATGCGAGAATGAACCGCAAAGAGCGCAAAGAGCGCAAAGGTTTTTGTGTATAAACGAGCCACGAATGACAATGGCAAATATTTAGCGTCCTGAGTAGGCTAAAGGCCGTATCGAAGGGCGTGTGCTAGAAAAGACGAACGGATGATTTACCAAAGTACGCAAAGAGCGCAAAGGTTTTTGTGTATAAACGAGCCACGAATGACAATGGCAAATATTTAGCGTCCTGAGTAGGCTAAAGGCCGTATCGAAGGGCGCGACCCAGTAACGGGAAGATTCACCACAGTGGTGTGCAGCTTACTGCCAACTGCCGATTGCTAACTGCCAACTGCCCCTTCTTCCTTCGTCTTTCGTCGTTCGTCCTTCGTCGCTACTCCGGCATTCGCCCCGCGAAGGCATTTTCCAGCAGCGCCCGAATG
>LJCR01003013.1 GCA_001399705.1 Kouleothrix aurantiaca | reverse complement strand
TAGTTCATCAGCAGCTTGAGCGAGGCGTGGCTGCGCCCGGCCAGCGAGCGCAAATCATCCAGGTGGCTGCGATCCAGCGCGACAAGGTAGTCGAACTGCGTGAAGTCGGACGCGGCGACCTGGCGGGCCTGGTGCGTGTAGACGATGCCATGCGCCTGAAGCACGGCACGCGTGCCACGGTGCGGCTGCTCGCCAATGTGCCACGCGCCGGTGCCGGCGGAATCGGCCTGGATACGATCACTCAGGCCGGCCGCAGAAACCATGTGGCGAAACACCGCCTCGGCCATCGGCGAACGGCAGATATTGCCGGTACAAACGAACAGGACCTGAATCGGCTGGGGTTGTGCTGGCATTTGTTCATCCCTCTGGCATGCTGGGCCGGTATGGTACCACATTTCGGCCCGCGCTTGTAACTCGGCTGCGCCGCTGCGTGGGGTATAATAGCCAACGTTCGCACGAAATGGAAGAAGGCACAATGGATACGATTGCGGCGCGCATTGCTGCGACGCAGGAGCGCGTGGCGGCGGCGGCGCGGCGCTCGGGGCGCGCACCCGACGCGGTGCGGCTGGTGGGCGTGACGAAAACGCACCCGCCCGAGCTGGTGGCCGAGGCGCTGGCCGCCGGGCTGGGCGACCAGAACATCACCGCCAACGTTGTGCTGCCCAGCACGATCGACACCCCGGGCAACCGCAAGCACGACCCGACCGCCGGCGACGGGCGCTGGGTTCAGCCCGAAGCGATCGCCGCGGTGA
>LJCR01003012.1 GCA_001399705.1 Kouleothrix aurantiaca | reverse complement strand
GTCGGCGTGGCGGTGGGGCGCCGTGCCAGCGAGAGGGTTGGGGTTTTCGCCACCTGCGAGGGCGTTTCGGTGGGTTCGGTCAGCAGCATACCCAGCAGCGGCGCTTGCGCCTGCTCCGCAACCAGGTCGCGCACCGTATCGCTGATCACATCGCTGCTCACCGGAGCAATCTGGGCTACCCGCACCACCAGCGGGTCGGCGCTGTAGTCGGCACTTACCCGCAGCGCATAATCGTCGATCAGCAAGATGTGGGTTTCAAATGCCTGCCCAATGACCACCAGGCCGCACACCAAGGCCACGGCCAGCATCATCAGCCACACAATCGGGTTGAACCAGTTCGTATCAGGCCGCATCTGCGACCTCCCCGACAACGCGGGCGCGATCGATCGACACCACTTTGCCTTCCGGCAATTCGGGCAGGGCTGGCGCCGGCGCAGCAAGCACCGCATCGTCGATCGAATACACTTTCACACGCACGCTTTTGCCCTTGAGGCGCCGAAAACCCCGGCTTGTTACAGTGAGCCAGTCGCCGCCGCTAAGCGCGCTATAGGTCGCCTGGCTGATCAGGATGTCGGTGCCGAGCTTGCGATTCAGCGTCTGGATGCGCGCGCTCAGGTTTACGGCATCGCCAATCACGGTGTATTCCATGCGCTGGGGCGTGCCGATCAGGCCTGCCATCACCGGCCCGGTATTCACGCCAATGCCCGCCAGCAGCAGCGGCAGCTGCTCGGCGGCACGGCGCTCGTTCAGGG
>LJCR01003014.1 GCA_001399705.1 Kouleothrix aurantiaca | reverse complement strand
CCAGTAGCGTGCACCATTGGGCGTGCGGTCGATCAGCTTGTTGCTGAACAGCTCGCGCCGCAGCGTGGCGTGATCGTGGTAGGTATGCCAGGCGTTGATCGTCGCGTTGACCTCTTTCTCGGTATACTCGCGGCCAGTGGTAAATTTGTCGGCCAGGTACTGGAGCACCAGCGCGCGATCTTCGCGCCGCGCTGGCCAGGTTGTCACGCGATTCTGCGTGTCGAGGAAGCGGCGCAGCGATTCGGGCTGCGTGGCGCGCGGGTCATCGCTAAGCCGGGTAGAATTTTCTGGCGTGAGCAGCTGGCGCAGCATCCAGAGCACGCTGTCGGGGCGGCGCAGCACCAGCCGATAGCGCTTGTTGGCGCCTTCGCCGCGCATTTCGTCCACAAAGCCCGCGCTCACCAGCTGCTTGATATGGCGCGATACATTCGGCTGGCTCTGCCCGAGCTGCGCGATGATCTCCTGCGTCGGCAGGTCGCCCTGCGCCAGCAGCTCAAGGATGTGCAGGCGCGTTTCGTCGGCCAGCGCGGCGAACGGGCGCACCAGCTCGATGCGCTTGATCGGCGCGCTGCGCATGGCCAGGTTCTCGGGCGATGGGCGCGCGAACACCCAGATTGTGTCGGCGCTGCCGAAGCGCGAGGCGAACAGGCGCACGTGCGGCTGCAGCACAAAGACGACGTGGCGCACGCCAGCCAGCTGCGCGGCGAGCCAGTCGGGCAATTCGCGGTTGAGGATCGCGCGCAGCATGTCGC
>LJCR01003015.1 GCA_001399705.1 Kouleothrix aurantiaca | reverse complement strand
CCGCCAGCGCGATCACACACAACACACCCCAGAGCAGGCGCAAAAAACGAGCAAGCACGTTGGCTCTCCAGGCAGAAACAGGTCGGCTGCAATCCTAGCATGGGCGACGAGTCGCGTCAATCGCGACCTACGACATCCCAGTGCAATGTCAACGTTGGAGTGAGAACGAGATTGCTCCACAGATGACGCAGATTACACAGATATGAAGTCTCGCATCTGCGAAATCGGCGTCATCTGTGGATGGATGTATCAAGCGGCTGCACAGCGATGCGCTCGCTTCGTGTATCATGCGCGCCATGCACCACGCACATGAAATTCCGCTGATTGCGATTGTCGGGCCGACGGCGGTGGGCAAAACCGCGCTATCGCTTGCGCTGGCCCGCGCGCTCGGCGGCGAAATCGTTTCGGCCGACTCGCGGCAGATCTATCGCGGCATGGATATCGGCACCGCCAAGGCCAGCGCCGCCGAGCGCGCCGCCGCGCCGCACCACCTGCTCGACATTGCCGCCCCCGACGAGGAATTTTCGCTGGCGACGTACCAGGAACAGGCCAACGCCGCGATCCACGCAATTGCCGGGCGCGACCGGCTGCCAATGCTGGTGGGCGGCACCGGGCAATACCTGGCTGCCGTGCTCGAAGGCTGGCAGATCCCGCGCGTGCCGCCGCAGCCAGCCCTGCTGCGCCGAGATCGGCTGGCCGGTGATTTCGTACACCGCCAGCGCGCGGATCACCCGGCGCACATTGGTTGGCAG
>LJCR01003009.1 GCA_001399705.1 Kouleothrix aurantiaca | reverse complement strand
GGTACCACGCGCTGTGGGCGCCAATCAGGGCGCTGCCAAGGGCGGCCAGGCCGCCCGCCTGCCCGACCAGCATCACGCCGACGCCGGCCAGGATCACGACTCCAAAAACTGCGCCCAGCAGCGCCGGCAGAGCATTCATCAGCGCGCTTTCGGGTTCCGCTTGCGGGCGGCGGGCTGGCGGCTGCGGATCAGCCGGCCGGCCGGTGGGCACAGGCATCTGTACGGTGTTCATCTGTATGCTCCTGCGGGAAAAATCCGCGCGATTACGAGTTCATTTCCAAGTACACATCCATCCGCCGGCTGCGAACCGGCGTGCCGTCGTCCAGCACCAGCAGGCCCGCCAGCGTTGGGCGCGCATCCAGCCAGGCCAGGCCGGCGCCGCTGCCCAGCATCAGCGCCACCTTCGCGGCCACTTCGGCGCTTGGGCCGTCGGGCGCGATCACCGTGGCGGTGAGCACATCGGTGCGGGCCGGCCGCCCGGTGCGCGGGTCGATGATGTGGTGCTGCTCGGCACCGCCCCGCTGCCAGCGGCGAAAATCGCGCCCCGACGTAGCAACCGCGCCGCGCGCCAGCAACAGGTTGCCCAGCGTGTCGTCCGGCGCGAGCGGGCTGGCGATCGCAATCGGCCAGGCCGCGCCATTCGCCATTGGCCCGCTCACCGCGATGTCGCCACCCGCGTCGATCAGCGCCGGGCCAGCGGCAGACATCCGGCGCGCAGCCTGGTCGGCCGCCCAGCCCTTCGCCACGCCCCCC
>LJCR01003010.1 GCA_001399705.1 Kouleothrix aurantiaca | reverse complement strand
CCGAGCACGTGCTGATCTGCACCGAGAACATGCAGGAATGGGCAGTCGAAGCGCGGGCGCTGGCGTTGCAGGTAGCGCAGGCCACCGACCTTGCCGCCACCGGCGACGCGATCACGCACCTGGGCCAGCTCAGCCAGTGGATCCAGCGCGGCGACGACGCCAACGGCGACGGTGAGATCGCGCCCGTTCCCGGCGAGGGTGGCGGATTGGTGGCCTACGAGCACGCGCAGTTCATGGCCGGCTTTGGCTTGTTCCCGTTCAAGGCCGCCAGCGCGCCCGGCGAACAGCTGGCCTTCGCGGTCTTCGCGGTGCAGCCCGCCACCAGCGCGAGCGCACACGAACACCACCATTAGGAGAGTTCGCGGGTTGCAGGTTTTCAGGTTGACAGGATGTGCGACGAACGACTTCGTCCTGAGTAGCGGCGTCAGCCGCGTATCGAAGGGCGACGACCGAGAGAATGAACCGCAAAGGACGCCAAGAGCGCGAAGAGTTGCGGGTCGGAAGGTTTCACGTTGCAGGTTGCGGGTTGTTGCCCAATCCCAAAACCCCAAACCCTAACCCCTCACGCGGTTCTCGTGTCTCGTGTCGCGGTTCTCGGTCTAACTTGCCAACTTTCAAACTTTCGAACCTGCAATCGATACAGAGGAGAAACCCATGCTTTCGCCAGGCACACAAAAACTCACGTATCTCACCGCCGGACTTTTTGCGCTCATGGGCGTTGCGCTCTTTGCCGCGCCCGGCTGGTCTTCCGCC
>LJCR01000301.1 GCA_001399705.1 Kouleothrix aurantiaca | reverse complement strand
GGGCGCGGCTGGTGCAGGAGGTGGGGTGGGAGCGCTGAACATATTTTGCTGCCCCGACCCCATGTTAGTTAGTTCTTCATGATTCTTCTTTACTGTATCGTCCTGTGAACGCATGCGTTCACGACGTGAACGCTCTAATGCAGCGCGTTCATATAGTGAACGCTTGATCTCCTCAAGGGACGGTGCCCATGTGGAGGGATGCTTCCCGCGCACTGCCTGAAAGAAGAGGATATTTGCCGGCCACATATCAAGGAGCCGAATGGCATGCGCTTCGCCACTGGCTGTTGGAAATGGCTCCCAGGTGGCGACACCAAGATCTGCCATTTCCTGCTTTGCTTTGGCGACGGCTCCAATGGACATGCCACTCAGTGCAGCGAGCTCGCGTGTCCCTGCTTTGCATGAGGACTCGCCGCGTAAACCACAGAGCAGCGCGACCGTATCCCATAACTTTGATGCTTGGGGAGACAACAGCAGCACCAAAAGATGGGGCTTCTGCGCGAAATAGCCGCGTCCAGCAGCGGCATGCTCATCCTGGAGCAGATTCAGTTCATCAGGGGCAGATTGCTGTGGTTTCATAGCGTCACCTTGTCACCTTGTCACCTTGTCACCTACGTTATAGATTCACCAGCTTATCGAGGAGCACGCCCACGAGGAAGCCAGCCGCTCCAATGAGCAGGTACCAAAGGATGGGTGAAACCGTGAGTGGTGACCGCATGCGACGGCCGCTTAGCCGGCCGCCAGCTAAGCGGCCGCGTGGTTGCACGGTATCAATCTGTTCTTGCGTCAGCATAGGCTGCCTCCTTCGCCATTGTGACAGTTACAATGGAGGTTCAATCACTCATCTAACGTACTGCCGGGCACTTTCCTTCCGCGATGCTTGCTTCGCGGAGCCATGCCAGCGGCACGCAGGAGGGTGTCAAGCTGCTCGCGCCCCATTTGTTGGAGGCGGTCTTCGTTCTCCTGTGCTGCCTCGCGCTGTCGGCGTTGTGTGCGGGATTCGGCAGCTACATTCCCCGTCACATGCAGATCAATGATGATGGGCTCGTGGGGACCGGCTGGGGCCTTGTTCGCACCCAACACCCAGAACAGGGCATCAATCGCGGCTTCCATGCGTGCGCATTCCAGCTCGTCGGCGGGATCCACATCCGGTGGGCCGGGCATCTGGCCACGGCGCACGGCCCGCTCGGCGGCGCGGAAGCCCGCTAGCGTCTTCTGCTGCATATAGCGGGAGATGAGGCGTCCCAGCTCCCGCAGAATGGCGCTGTTACTGCGCGGGAGCATCGACGATTGCTCCTGGCTGGGGGTCGCCAAACGAAAGTTCATAGATGCCGGCTGGCAGGATGCCCATAGAAACCAACCCATCCAGAAGGAGGTCAACGGCGGGAACGGTTTCGGCGGGAATGGTATCGGCGGAGTGCTCATAATAGGCGGCGAGGACTTGGCGTTCCTGGGTGGAGTGCGCGCCGGTCACAAAGACGGTGAACGTGCCACGTGTGGAAGTTGGGATGGTGTAGGTAGGATGGAGGTAGTGATGCCGGACCAACGCTTCGAACTCCTCCCGGTTCAGTTCATAGATGACTTTCGTGCGGATGGCGGGGTTGGCCGGATTAAAGACGGGCAGTTCAGACATAGAAAATCTCCTGTATTCACCGATACAGGAGATCTAACGTGCGGAGCGATGCGTTTCTTGCAGTGGCTACGATTCTGGTGGGGATGGTTCTTTCTCCGGGCGTTTCGCGCGCTCCAGGGAGACCGTCGTGACCCGCTGTGCCCACACGCACATGGCGCCCAGCTTCGGATCGAATGCCGCCCAACCTTCCACAATCATCCGGTCGTCCTTATTCGCAACAAGCGCTTCGAGCACTTTGCGAAACTGCTTGCCTGGGAGGAAGGTCAGGTAGTGGGTGGGGTCGGCAGGCGGCGCTGGCAGAACTTTACTGAGGTTCGCCGGCGGGGGATCGTTCTGCAGAACGGTAACGAATCCCTTGCCCCGCTGCTCCGTTTTGCCTGGGCGGCCAATCAGGGTAATCTTCACGGTGGGAACCGTTCCTTTCTCCTCAGTTAAGACAGGGAAGAGCGTCAGGCGCTCTGGCCAGGACATGGGCTTCGCTGGAGGGGTGGTGTGGACCAGCCCGAGCTGGCGACGTTCTGCACTGGACATCTCGCTTTTCGCCAGAAAGAAAAACACCCCACCAAGGGTACGCGGTTTTCCTTCGGTGGTGGTCATCTCGCCCGTGGCGTGGAGGTCTTTGGCGCGCTCCACCCAGGAGCTGACACGCTCCGTCCCAAAGCGCAGAAGCATGGCCCGGATCTGGCCGAGCGCGGCCTTCTGATCTTCCCCGAGTAACGCGGCCACTTCATACATCTGCTGATTGAGCTGTTCCCGATCGACGGAGCCGGTCATAGCGATGCTCCCTTGACCGTATGATTGCCCGTGAGAATACTGTAGATGACGACCAGCATTTCCGCCACGTCGTTCGTAAAGGCATCCATGGCCGCGTCTTCCGCTTCATTTGCCTCAAGCGTGATGTTGACCAGCGCAAGCTCATCCTGGTCAAAAGTGAGGATGGGATGGAATTGACATCCATCAAACAAAGACGCGGTCATGGATCCCATCGACAGGCGGGGCACGACGGATTCGATTTTGACAATCCGATCCGCGATTCGCCAAATGGCTCGCCCTTTCCACAGGAGCGAACTGTCATCAAGACCAGGCCAGACATCCTGGTACAGCAGGGCGTGATCAGCGGGTGTTTCGTCAGTGTGCGTGGGTAGTGGTGTTGCCATGGATCGTCTTCTCCTCCTAGCTACGCTGCGCACGACGGATGCACGCAGCCAGAAACTGCCAGCTTGGGGCCATCGTATCGCGCCATGGTGCCGTGTGCCGCACCTCAAGCGCGAACCCGCGTGGGTAGGATACCACTTCACACAAGCCACATTCGGGTGGCAATTCGTCGGCGCGAATGAGTCCCGCCTGCGCGCAAAAGTAGAACTCATTCGAGAACAGCAAGGCGCGTGCGCGTTTCCGTGGCTGCTTGATCTCTCGTAAGAAGTCAGCGCGCGAGACCTTGATTTCATACACGACCCGCCGAAACCGCTCCGAGGGAATGCACGCCATGGCCCAGAAATCAAGCCGTTGCTCGGCGTCCTTGCCGTACCCTGTGCCGATGCGTAATTCGTGGAAGGCTTGCCAATACTCGCCGCTGTGTTTTTCGTACAGGAGCTTCGTCAGCAGTGGCGCACCAAGCACGGTTTCTGCGAAATCACGCTGTTCCATTATACTGGCCTTACTGCATCAGCTGATTCGCAATGGCGGCGATCGTATCGGCGTAGGTTTGTCCCACCGGTGGACGCACCTTGGAAACCGCCCAGGTTTGCACCAGGCCGAGCCAGGTCGGGGCAATCCCGCGATAGTGATCGGGGAGGCTGCGGACGCTGAGGGCTTGCATGATGAGCTGGTATTGGGCGGGAAGAATCGCATCACTGATCGGCAGCGCGTAGGCGAGGAGCCGCCCTGCATGGGCTGGGATTGCGGTGTACTCCCAACTGGAGAAGGCCACGCCCTCGCGCCAGATCAGCCCATCGCGCTCCCAGCGGCCGTCCTTGGGTTGCCACGGCCGCCACCGGCCGGTGACGCCAATGCCGGCGGGGTTGCGGCGCGGCCGCTGCGACCACCAGGACGCGAGGTTGCCGGTCTCATGCAGCATCTGCGCGATGAGCATGACCGCATCCAGACCAACAAAGGTACAAACCGCGCGATAGGTCGGGACTATCGTGTGCCGGATGTCCCAGGAGGTATAGCCCGATTGTGGGCTTTTCCGGTTGATCACCGCCGCGATCAACCGCTCTTCATCAACCTCGGGGTGCGTTCCGACAATGGGCATGTTCGCCGTGTACATTCCGAATCCTCCATCACAACGACGTTGCATGCTCATCTAACGTCGGGATGGAGGGTTTTCTTTCACGATTCCGACTATTCGCGCGCCAGCCGGAATGCCTCAAGGGCCTCAGGGGTCAGGGGCGTTGGCAGCATGCCCCGCTGCTGCCATTGATGCACCTGCTGGCGGCTGACGTTCAAGATCTCCGCTGCTTTGGAGAGCGGCGGGTCATTCTGCACGCGCGCCGTTTCCTCTTTGAGGCGTTCCAGTTTGGCGAGAGTTAGTGGGCCGGTCAGCAAGCCTTTCTTGCGCCAACGGTCAATCGTGCTGTGGGGAATACCACTCAGTCGCACGGCTTCGCGCACGCCGAGTTTGGCGTGTCGTTTTTTGTCTGTGTCCTCTGTGGCCTCTGTGTCGTCGCTCATAGGTCTTCTTTCGTGTATACAGCTTGCGCGCAAGTTCTTGACACTGATGATACGCCATAGTGTGCGCGCTGTCAAGTCTTGCGATTGTAACTGTTACAATCGCGCCGGTGAAGAAATGTGTGGCTTGGTACGTTAGATGAAGCACAACGCATACGAGAAGGACGCACTGCATGCCAATGCTTGATCTGAATACCTT
>LJCR01003008.1 GCA_001399705.1 Kouleothrix aurantiaca | reverse complement strand
CCTGGTCGCCGGCGACGCTATCGCCCGCGTAGTTCGTCACACTGACAGTGCTATTGATTGCCTGAACATTATGATCGCCGCCGTCGATGCGTTGCTGATGCCCGGCCGGTGGTGGCGCTCCTTTCAAGCTGCCCGCAGGAACGCAGATAGCTGCGCACGATTTATTCATTGTTCAGTTGCCAAAAGCGCTACTGAATAACGGCGGCGATACCGTGCGCCTGCTGCGGCCCGATGGCAGCACTGCCGACGAGCACCGCTTTGGTGCGGCCAAGCCCGACATGAGCATCTGCCGAGCGGGCGGCGCATGGCAGGCACAGTGCGAACCTTCGCCTGGCCAGCCCAACCGTAGCCCGTCGCTACCAGCAAGCACCGCGCCTGCAAGTATCGCAGCACCAGGCGATGCAGGCATAACTAACTCGCCGCTCCCGGGCCAAGCTAGCCCAGCCAGCAACGCCAGCCTTTACACCTCGGCAGCAAACGCTGGCGTGCCACGTCCTTCGAACGCGCGCGTACCCACCCAACTTATGAACCATCCGGCCGCACAGCCATATGCGCTTTCTGCAAAGGGTCAGCGCTACACTGGCCAGCCAACGCCAACCGCAGCACTGGTTCCCACACCACGAATACGGCCAACTGCGAGCCCGCAGCCAGCGCCCGTAGCACCCGCCTTGCCAGCCCTGCCGATTGGTGTTGCCATTCTTGTGCTTGGTGCCGGTGGGTACGCATGGAGCAGCCGCCGAAGCATCGGTGAAC
>LJCR01003011.1 GCA_001399705.1 Kouleothrix aurantiaca | reverse complement strand
GCGGGTGCGGGCGCGCTCGATCAGCAGCTCGTCGTGGGCGGGAATGCGCGACCACTTCATTTGCAGGCGCAGGATCGGCGCGAGCGCGCGCATCTCAGGCCCTTCCAGCTCGCCATTGTGGGCCTGCTCCAGCCGCTCGCGCACGGCGTCGGCCAGCTCGGATGAGAGGGGCATGCGGCTGCCGCTCCAGCGCGGCACGGCTTGCGTCCGCTCGCTGGCCTTGCGCACCCAGGCCGTAAGGTCGCGCAACCGCACAAATTCCAGCGTTTTCCCGCCGAACAGAAAGCGGTCGCCGGGCTTGAGCCGCGCCACAAACGACTCCTCAATCGTGCCGAGGGCCGGGCCGCGCAAGTACTGCACTTTCAGCGTCGCATCGCCGGTGATTGTGCCGATGGACATGCGGTGGCGGCGCGCAAGCGTGTCGTTTTCGACGCGGTACACGCCATCCTGTTCGGTGATGCGCGCATATTCGGGGTAGGCGTGCAGGGCTGGCCCGCCGCGCGCCGCGAAATCGAGCGCCCACGCCCACTCGGCGTCGCTCAGGTCGCGGTAGGCGTAGGTGCTGCGAACCTCGCGCAGCAGCTCGTCGGGGCGGAAGCCGCCGCCCAGCGCAACCGTGACGAGGTGCTGCACCAGCACATCCAGCGGCGCTTCGATTGGCGGGCGCGCTTCGATCCGGCCGGCGGCAATCGCGTCGCGTGCGGCGGCGATTTCCAGCAGCTCGAAGACGTTGGTGGGCGCAAATACCAGGCG
>LJCR01003006.1 GCA_001399705.1 Kouleothrix aurantiaca | reverse complement strand
TGATATTGGCGATTATCTCGATACACCATTTCTGCCCTTCACGCGTTATCAAGGGCACAATCCCGCCGCCGCCGATTTCAATGGCCCTGAGGTTGGGCGGATTGCTGGCGAGAAGACCTACGCCTGGCCGGCAGACCAACCCGCGCTTGAGCTGCCGGGTAAATACGACGGGCTTGTGCAGGTTGTTCTGGAAGCTGGCCCAAACGTAGATGAACAGGGCATCAAACCCTACACGCTTTCGGTGAATGGCGAGCGCCTGTGGATCGCGCGCAGCAGCCCGCGCGAGCTTGTGCTGGCCATTCCGCCCGAGATCGCCAAAGCGCCGACGCTGGCACTGCGCCTCGAGCCGGGCCTGGTTGGCGACCCCGACCCGCCGGCCGGGATGGTGGCGCAGGTGAAGCTGGCCCCCGCGCACAACTACCGCTGGACGCGCGCCGAAAGTACGATTCAGCTGCCCGGCCTGGGGCGCGGCGACTGGCTGGTGAGCGTCACCGCCGCGCTGAAGCACCCCGACGGCCAGCCGCTCGACGCGACAATCAGCGCGAACGGCACCGAGGTGGCACGCCTGCCCGAAGGTGATCGCCGCCAGTTCTCGTTTCTGGTGCCCGCCGCGCTGGTGCCCGACGGCGACCTGACGCTGGTGGTGCATTCCAACACCTACACCGACCCGCGCATCATCGGCGCGCTTTTGTACGACGTGCAGGTCGCCCCGGTTGGCGCAACGCCGCTGCTGCCGCCGCTGAAGTTCGTGCTT
>LJCR01003007.1 GCA_001399705.1 Kouleothrix aurantiaca | reverse complement strand
GTGTACTTGCGCGGCGCGGCTGGCGCGGGCGGCGCGGTTGGCTCGGGCGCGGCAGTTGGCGCCTCGGTTGGCGCAGGCGTAGCGGTTGGCACGTCGGTCGGGGCGGCAGTGGGCTCGTCCGTTGGCGCTGCGGTGGCAGCCTCGGTGGCAAATGCCGTAGCCGCCGCGCTGGGCGCGTCGGTTGGCGTGGATGCGGTCGCTTCGCTTGCAACTGCGCCGCTGGTGGGCGCGGACGCGGTGGCCCCGCCCGCAACTGCGCCGCTGTCAGGTTCGGCTGGCTGTTCAGGCGGCGGCTCAGGGGGCAGCTCAACCGCGACATCGCCCGGCGAAGTAACGGGCAGCAAGATCGAAAGCTGGCCAAGCTGCAAGCTCGGCAGGTCGCTGCGTGCCAGCATAAACACGCTGAGCAGGGTCATGGCGAACATCGCCGCCGCCGAGCCATAGAACTGGGTGGCGTTGAGACGCGGGCCAAACACGCGCAATACAAGCGCGCCGATCAGCGGCAGGAACAGCGCCAGGGCCAGCAGAAGATACACGATTGTTTGGGACATATCCATCTACGATGCCGGATGGGCGGCAGGAACAGCGCACTTGCTACCCCGCCACCACCCGCTCATCGCCTAACGTTCAACCATGCGCGCCACCGTCACGCCCTCGCCGCCGTCGGGGCCGCCGCCGCCAAACGAGGCGACCAGCGGGTGGCCTTTCAGCACACCGCGGCCGATCTGGCGCAGCGCGCCGGTGCCTTTGCCGT
>LJCR01003005.1 GCA_001399705.1 Kouleothrix aurantiaca | reverse complement strand
GTCATGCGGTAGCCGGGGCCGGCAAGGCCGCCAAACAATTCGGCCAGGCGCGCGTCGTTCTTGGCCGAGGCCCAGACCTCGCTGCGCATAAACAGAAACGGCTGGCGCAGCGGGCCAGGTATGATCGCGCGCGGCACTGGCACCAGCCAGGCATCCATGCCCAGGCCGGCCTTGCAGCGCGGGTCGCGGCTGCACACCAGCGTGATCGCGCCGCCGCCAGTTGAGTGGCCAAACAGCCCCAGGCGCTCCAGATCGAGCCGGCCGGCGAAACCCGGCGCCAGCGCGCCAGCGTTCATCTGCCCGAGCTGGCCGATCACAAACTGCACATCCTCGGCGAAGGTTTCTTCCAGCACCTCGCTGGCGCGCTGGTACACATCCGGCGGCGCGTCGTCGGGCAGGGCAGCGGGGTTGTTCATCGCCACGCGCCCATCGCCAAAAACCGTCACCATCGCGCCGTAGCTGTGGTCGATTCCGACGGCGATGTAGCCGTGGCTGGCCAGCGCCTCCATCTGGTTGGTGTTGATGGCGCGAAAGCCATTCCAGCCGTGCGAGTAGACTACAACCGGGTAGCGCGCCTGCGCGCCGGCCAGCGGCGCGTCGGGGTAGCTGTTGGTGCGCACCAGCGCGGCGTGATCGAGCGCAAACGACGGCAGGTGCAGATAGTGCGCCATGGCCGGGCCAGCCAGGTCCATGCGTCCCATCCACTCGCCGGTGCGCGCGCCAGCAGCGGGCTCGGCCGGGTACCAGACCTGCAC
>LJCR01003004.1 GCA_001399705.1 Kouleothrix aurantiaca | reverse complement strand
TGCGCGCCCACGCCGGCCAGGAACTTGCGCTCGGCCTCGGGGATGCCCAGCTTCTCAAAGGTGTTCTTGATCTCGGCCGGCACCGCGTCCCAGTCGGTCTGCGGCCGGTCGCCCGCGCGCACGAAGTAGTGAATGTTATCGTAGTCGAGCTCGGCCAGCTCGGGGTTGGCCCAGTTACCCACCAGCGGCACGGGCTTCTTGTTGAAGATCTCCAGCGCCTGCAGGCGGCGGCGCAGCATCCACTCCGGCTCGCCCTTCATTCCCGAAAGCTCGCGCACGACCTTTTCGTTCAGGCCCTTGCCCGATTTGAAGACATATTTTTCTTCGTCGCGAAAGCCGTACTTCGAATAGTCAAATTCCAGGTTAGGTGCCTGAACTGCCATGATATTGTCTCCTCGCTTTGGTGAAGCTGGTGAGTTGCGTGCTGTGCGCCTGCCGCTTCTGCAGCGCGCCTAGAGTTCTTCTTCTTCGTCGGCGTGCGCGCCCATATATTCGTACACGCCGCTTTTCAGGGTTTTCAGCGCCAGCAGCGCGCATTTGATCCGTACGGGATTTTTGTCGAGCGGGATGCCGATCAGTTCGAGCATGTCGTCTTTCGAAAATGCGCGTACCTCGTCGAGCGTCTTACCCTTGATCTCGTCGGTGAGCATTGACGCCGCGGCCTGGCTGATTGCGCAGCCGCGCCCCTGAAAGCGAATATCGGCTACCGCGCCATCGGCGACGGCCAGATCGATGCGGATGCGGTCGCCGCAGAGC
>LJCR01003003.1 GCA_001399705.1 Kouleothrix aurantiaca | reverse complement strand
GCGTAGCGCAGCCCCTCGCGCCCAAAACCCGACTGCTTCACGCCGCCGTAGGGCATGGGGTCGAGCCGCCAGGTCGGCACCTCATTCACCATTACGCCGCCAACCTCCAGCGCATCAAACGCCTGGTAGATGCGCCTGACGTCGCTGGTGAACACGCCAGCCTGCAGGCCGAAATCGCTGTTGTTCACCGCCGCCAAGCCATCCTCAAAGCTGCGGTAGGTCTGCACCGTCACCACCGGCGCGAAAATCTCGTGGTTGTTGACGCGCAGATCCGGCCCGGCCTTCACCACCACGGTGGGCTGTACCACGCCGTCGCGCACATCGCCGCCCACCAGGCACTCAGCCCCGGCGGCGCGCGCCTCGTGCAGCCACTCGCCCACGCGCTCGCCCTCGTCCTTGCTAATCACCGAGCCGAGGTCGGTCGCTTCGTCGAGCGGGTGGCCGACCTTGAGCGCGCGCACCTTGGGCACAAACGCGTCCATAAACGCCTCGTAGGCGTCTTCCTGCACGAAAATGCGCTGCACGCTGATGCAGCTCTGGCCGGCGTAGGAAAAGCCGCCCACCACGCAGCGCTCGGCGGCAAAAGCCAGGTCGGCGTCGGAATGAACGATCACGCCGGCATTGCCGCCCAGCTCCAGTGTCACGCGCTTGCGGCCAGCGCGGCCCTTCATGGCCCAGCCCACACTCGGCGAGCCCGTGAAGGTCAGCAGCTTGAAGCGCTCGTCTTCAACCAGCGGCGCGGCGTCGCGGCTGTTG
>LJCR01003000.1 GCA_001399705.1 Kouleothrix aurantiaca | reverse complement strand
AAGACAAGCTGCCCAACCTCGCGGTGCTGGTCGGCGGCGCAACGATCGATGAAAACAAGGATAAGGCGCTGCTCAACCCCTATGGCGTCATTCCCGTCAACCCCGACAAACATGCCGGCATCAACGCCGCGCTGGCCGAGCAGTTTGCCGCCTGGATCACCAGCCCCGAAACGCAGGCGAAGATCGGCGCATATGGCAAAGACAAGTTCGGCCAGCCGCTGTTCTATGCGGGGGTGCCAACGTCGTAGGGCAAATCCAGTTATGACGGATGACGAAAGACGAAGGTACATGTTGTCATTCGTCTTTCGTCTCAGCAAACCGACACGAACTACAATCGAGCTTGTACTGGTCGCTAGCACTCACAAAACCGTGTGCCCTCTGCGCGCTTTGCGGTTAAAATAGTCAGTCGTCGTACAGCCGAAACCTGCAACCATGCAACCTGAAAACCTGCAAACACGAACAACGGCCTATGGCTGATCTGCTGAGCGGGGCCGAGCAGGCGCTGCGGCTGCTGTTTGGCGGCGACGCCGCGCTGTGGCAGATCATTCGCCTGTCGCTGTATGTTTCGGGCGCGGCGCTGCTGCTGAGCACGCTGCTGGGCGTGCCGCTGGGCGCGTGGCTTGGCATGCGCCGCTTTCCTGGCCGGCGGCTGGCGGTGGCGCTGCTCTACACCGGCATGGGCTTCCCGCCGGTCGTGATCGGACTGTTCGTCTATCTGCTGCTGTCGCGCTCGGGCGCGCTGGGCGGGCTGGGCTGG
>LJCR01003002.1 GCA_001399705.1 Kouleothrix aurantiaca | reverse complement strand
TCCCGCTGCTGATCTACCTGACCGACGACGCAGCCGTGCTCGACCGGCTGTATGGCCTGTGCGCGGGGTTGGTGTTTGCGGGCGGCGAAGATGTCGATCCGGCGCATTTCGGGCAGGAGCGGCACCCGAACCTCGGCACGGTTGTGCCGCTGCGCGATGCTGTGGAGCTGGCGCTGGCGCGGCGCGCTCTGGCCGATCAGAAACCGATGCTGGGGATCTGCCGGGGCATCCAGGTGCTGAACGTGGCCTTTGGCGGCACGCTCTACCAGGACATCCCAGCCGAGCTGCCCGGCAGCCACGATCACTACGCCTCGCGCGAGCTGGCCGAGCGCGCCCACGCCGCCCACCCGGTTGCGCTGGAGCCCGGCTCGTGGCTGGCCGAGCGGCTTGGCACCGCCGCAATCGACGTAAACACCTTCCACCACCAGTCGCTGCGCGACCTCGCGCCGGGCTTGCGCATCACCGGGCGCGCCCCCGACGGCGTGATCGAGGCGGTGGACGGCGCGGGCAAGGTCGGCGTACAGCGGCGAGATGCCCTGCGCCTCGCGCTCGGCGAAGTGCCGGTAGCGCGCCCGCAACTCCTCGAACGAGCTGTTGTGCTGATCATCCCAGCTAAGCATGCGCCGCCCCGGCGCGCCGCACCTCGTCCACAAAGCCGCGGAACATCGCCGCCCAGCGCGGCTCGCTCGCGTCCCACATCTCCTCGGGGTGGCACTGCACGCCCAGCACAAAGCCCGCGCCCGCGCCCCCCACCGCC
>LJCR01003001.1 GCA_001399705.1 Kouleothrix aurantiaca | reverse complement strand
CGAGCGGGGAACCGACGTCAATCGTCTGCTGGGCGCGGCCCGGCCACTGCCAGGCAATGCTGGCGGCGAATACAAGCGCCAGCAGCAGCGCGTCGAAGAAACGTGGAAGCATACGGCGCGGCACAGCCGAAATCGACTTTGTGGTCATGCGAAACCTTGTATCACTTGTGGATCATTTCTTCAGAGATGGGTGCTTGGGGCGATTATACCACGCAGATTTTCCCAGCACATCGCCCGCCACCGCATGCGCATGCCCGTGCTATAATGGCGGCATGCCAGAACAACAGCCTAGCAAATACATGCCGATTGCCGAGGCCGGCGACGCCTGGGCCGCCGCCCAACGCGCGCGCCGCAAGCCCCTGGCCGATATGACGATTGCGTCCTACGGCGATGCGTGGCGCTCCTTCACCGGCTGGGCCGCCAAGCAGGGCAAGCGCACCATCGCCGAGATCGAACCACGCGACCTCGGTCGCTGGATCGACTCGCTTGTGCGCAAGGCCGACGGCACAACGCTGACGTACAGCCATGGCGCGCTGGCGGTGTGCAAGTTCCTGGCCGAGCGCGAGGCGCTGCCCTGCGACCTGACGGTGCTGCGCATGCATCTGCGCGACGCGCTGCCACGCGCCCCCGCCGGCCGCGCGCCCGACGTGCCCGACCTGCGGCGGCTGGTGAGCTTCTATGACGCTGAACTGCCAGCCGCCGAACCCGGCACGCTGCGCGAGCGCGAGCGCCTGAATGGCCTGCGCAACGCGGCGCT
>LJCR01000300.1 GCA_001399705.1 Kouleothrix aurantiaca | reverse complement strand
GTGGTACACGCTGGTCGCAGCAGCGATCGGCGAGTTTCGGACGTAGGGGGCGTATACGGGCGTTCATTTGAACGCCCCGATTGTCTTCGCCCAGAGGAGCACACCAATGGCACGCGCAACCATCACGGTCGACGTCACGCTGGAGCATATCACCTGTGCGAACTGCGGGATGGTCTTCGCATTCAGCGGCGATCTCATCGACAAGCGCCGGCGCGATCACCAGTCATTCTCCTGCCCAAGCGGCCACAACAACTACTTCCCTGGCGAGAGCGATGTAGAGAAGCTGAAGCGCGAGCTGAAGGAGGCCAATCTCGCGATCAAGCGCGCCGAGTACCGCGCCCAATCGGCCCAGCTGGAGCGCGAGGAGGCCCGACAGCAGCTGAGCGCCACGCGCGGCCAGATGACCAAGCTGAAGAAACGGATCGCCAATGGCGTGTGCCCATGTTGCCACCGCACGTTCGTCAATATGCAGAAGCATATGGAGACCAAGCATCCTGAATATGCGACACAGGAGACCACCGAATGATCATCGCAACTGCAATGCAAAAAGGCGGCGTCGGCAAGACGACCACCACCTTAGCCCTCGGCAGCGAGCTTGCCCGATCAGGCGCGAGGGTGCTGCTGATCGACCTCGACCCGCAGGGCTCCTTGACCGAGGGACTCGGCATCGACCCGAACCACATCACACAGTCGGTCTACGAAATGCTGCTTCATCCAGACCACGCGCCAGGATTCGCGACGATCGAGACCGCGTATGGCGCGGATCTCATACCTGCCACGCTTGCCCTGGCCGGGGCGGAACTCGCATTCGCCGGTAGGTTCGGCCGCGAGCTGCTGCTACGCACGGCCCTGATCCCGCTGCGCAGTCAGTATGACTACATCCTGATTGATTCCCCGCCATCACTCGGCCTGTTTACCATCAACGCGCTGGTGGCCGCTGACACGCTGCTCGTGCCGTTGCAGGCGCACGTCTACGCGCTGAACGCCATGGGCCAGCTCGAGCAGACGATCACGATGGCGCGGCAGCTCAACCCCGTGCTGGCGATCGGCGGGATTGTGATGACCATGATCGACAAGCGCACATCGGTCAACGCCGTGATCGAGGCGGCGGCCAGGGAGCGCTACCGCGACCTGGTTTTTGCGGCAACGATCCCGCTCAATACGAAGATCGTCGAGGCGCCGGCAGCCGGCCAGCCAATCACGGTCTACGCTCGTGAGAGCGCCGGCGCACACGCCTACCGCGCGCTGGCCGAGGAAGTGAGGAAGCGATGGCCAGTAAGCTAGAAGGCTTGATCAAGTCCAAGGCAGCCACAATAGCGCAGGGGCAGCCGTATGCACTCAGCCTGCCGGAGCTACCCGAGCGCGCCGGCGCACTGCCGGAGCCGCTCCAGATGATCGCGCGGCAATACATCGGCGCGCGGCGGCGCAGCGGCGAGGCGCTGTTGGATGCGGCGCGCTGGCTGCATGAGGCGCGCGCACTCGCGAGTCACGGCGACTGGAAAGTATTCAAAGAGGCGACCAGCACCAGCGACGATACCGCCGAGCGGCTGCTCAACATCCATATCCAGGCCATGCAAAATCCGCAGTTCGCCGATGCAATCGCCCGCAACTGGCTGACGCAATCGGCGGCGGCACTGCTGGCACGGCAATCGACACCGCCGGAACTGATCGAAGAGCTGCTCGCTGCACCGGAGCCGCCGACCAAGGCCGACATTGAGGCACGGCTACGCACACCAAAGCATACCCAAAATCCGCACAGTGCGGATTTTGACGATGCCATTCCGCCACCCCAGCAGCGCGGCACGACCTACCAGCAGCGGACACAGCAGCGGACACCACCCGCGCCAGAGCTTGGCGAAGATCGCCGTGCCGACGAGGCCAGGGAAGTCGCTGACCACGCGCAGATCGCCGAGGCACGCGTGGCGACCGATCAGGGCGACCACACGAGCGCGGCACATGCACCGGATCACGTCCAGGTCGCGAACTGGCAGGCCACGCAGGCGAAGCACGCGGCGGTGATCGCCGCCGCACAGGCATTCAATACACAGCAGCGCGCGATCATGGCGCAGTGGCCGCAGCACACCCTGGCGCGTCAGGCCGATCTCAGATCGTCAATGGCACACACCGACGCGCTCTTAGCACTGCTGGAAGAAGGAGGCTCGTAAGGGCGAACCTCGTGTTCGCCTAACAGGAGGGGCGCGGCTCGATGTGACAGCATCGAGCCGCCGGCGTACGCGTGCAGATCGTAGAAGCTCGCCGGAACCACGATTTCGACACGACCGGCGGCCGGTCGCGCCGTGCCTTTGGCCACCGCCCGGCTCACCTGATCGAGCAGCTAATAGACTGCGGAGGATCGCGGCATTGGTTGACGAACACGCGCTGCAAAGATGAGCGGCGCGTATTCGCTGCCTGTACCGGATATATCCAGTATAGCATGCGGGCGTTCGGAGCAACGGTAACGAAATCGCATACAAAAGGCGGCACTTTGTGCGCAGATCGTGCGTATCACCGGCTCTGGTGCGGGTTCATGACCGCCAGAGCCGGTGACAGACACACACGACACGCACCCGCTTACAGCTGTTCCCACGCCGCCAGCACGGTCGCAAGGTCAATCTCCAATCCGTGATAGGCCAGCCAGGCGGCGTAGGCCAGCGCCTGGCGCACGCGCTGCGGCTCAGACATGGCTGCAACAAGCGCGATGGCGCGATCCTTGTTGGCGTGGTACAGCGCAGCGAAGTCCTCAGGGTCGTACAAGGTGGGCACGATCATCTCCGCATCAGGCGGAGCCATGGTGAGCACGTGTGGTGGAATCAGGCGCACCGGGGCATCCTCCGGCCGGAGGCCGCGCAGCGCGCACGGGGAATGAGCCGTAGACATGACGGCGACCTCCGACGCAGGTTCCGCGAGAAATGGCAAGCGCGGAACGCGAAAACGGCACCCCACTGCCAAAGCAGTGTGCCGCCGGGGTCGCCGCGATTCATGGTAGAATCACGCCCAGCCACATGCCTGCCGAGATCAGGTGTGGGGTTAGCAGCCGTTCAAGTGTTACAAGCACTCGAACGGCTGTGTCATTTCTGGTGTATATCGTAACCTATATTCAGGTTACAGTCAAGCAGGGTTGCGGTATTTGTTGGGGATGCTTTTGGTATCGCGAGATTGAAGATATTCGTCGACCGCTGCGCGCGTTGTCACCCACATCCAGCCAATCTTCTTGGCTCTGAGGCGACCTCTTTTAACGTAGTTATGCAGCGTGTCCTTGGTCAACCCGGCATACTCCGCTGCCTCTTGCAGCGAGATGAGTTCGCCGATGGTCAGCGGGTCTTGCTCGGGCTGGATGTTGTTGGTCTCATCGTTCGTCATAGTGCTATGGTATGCGACGAAGCCAAACGCGTCAATTGGCATACCTTTGTCCTGGGTTTGCCGCTGACAGCTGAGCACACTCATTCCGATGCCAGATAGCATGCGCTTTGGCTCACTGATGCCGGATGTACGATTTTAGTGTACAATCATTGGGCATCTATGATATACTCAGATAATATGTGGCTTACACCACGCCGATCGGCCCTGACCGCCGCGACTGCCCAATGCCCCGCCTGCATTTGCTCATTCCAATCAGAATTCGCGAAACAGAAAACCCACCCCTGCCGGCAAGCGAAAGGTGGGCCTTCTGTAGTTTTTGAAGCTGAGCTGATTCTAGCGTACCTCTCGCCCCTTGGCAAGGTGTTCGCTCGGCGGCCCAGCGCCTGCCCGAGGACATCATGCCCCAGCAACCAGCACCCAACCGCCCGCCGAACGAAGCCGCCACCCGCCGCGACCAGATCGACCCGCAGCTCCTGCGCGCCGGCTGGGACGTCGCCAACAGCACCCAGGTCGGCATCGAAATCCCGGTCGACGGCTACGACCCCGCCGATTGGCAGGTGCTCAGCGCCCAGCTCAAGCAGCTCCGCGACGCCAGCGTTCCCTACGACGTCGAGCTTCCCTCCGGCATCTGCGATTACGCCCTCTACCGCCCCAACGGCGAAATCATCGCCATTGTCGAGGCCAAGAAGGCCAGCTACAACTCGCGCCTTGCCGAGGCCCAGGCCGCCTTCTACGTGCAGGAAATCGCCAAGCGCCAAAGCTTTGCGCCCTTCGCCTTCACCGCCAACGGCGCCGAAACCTACTTCATCGAAACCGGCGTCGCCGCGCCGCGCCTGGTCGCCGGCTTCTTCTCACCCGCCGATCTCGAAAACCTGCTCTATCTGCGCCAGAACCAACAGCCGCTCGCCGCGCAGCCCATCACCAACGACATCACCACCCGCTCCTACCAGCACGAAGCCATCCGCCGCGCCTGCGAAGCCTTCGACGCCGGCCGCCGCAAGGTCCTGCTCGTCATGGCCACCGGCACCGGCAAAACCCGCACCGCCATGTCGCTGGTCGATCTCTTCCTGCGCGCCAACCAGGCCCGCCGCATCCTCTTCATCGCCGACCGCGACGAGCTGGTCAAGCAGGCGCTTAACGACGGCTTCAAGGCCCACC
>LJCR01000030.1 GCA_001399705.1 Kouleothrix aurantiaca | reverse complement strand
GCCGGCGCCTTACTGGGCGCGCGAGATGGCAGCGGCTGCCCGATCTGCTCGTAGTGCGCCCGTAGTTGCCTGGCCAGCTTGCCCCACCCGCGCTGCCAGGAACTGTTTCTGACCGCCTCGCGCAGCGGCTCGGGGAAAAACGGCGCTTGCGACAGCGCGTGCAGATGCGGCGCCAACGCCTCCTGGGTCAGGCGATCCGGCGTGCCTTTTTCCATCACGGGGATGGCCGCGGCCACAGGCTCAGCAGGACAGGTATGCGCTCCATCCAACTCGACATAACGACCACATGCTAGACATCGGTCAACGCCGGCCGCCGTGACGACCGCGATCGCGAGGTTGCGCCGGGCCATACGGAACGCCACACCACCGCCCTGCATGGCCTCGCGAAACGCCACCGCTGCCTCGCGCAGTTCCGCCGCGACACCACGGCGGTCGAGCTGTGCCGCCGTCGCGGCGAGGTCCTGGGTCTCGGCGACCGCGTCCGCACTGCCGACGCTGGCCGTGGTGTTGGCGGTGGTCCAGAGGCTCGGCATGCGCGCCAGGGCGGCGCGTGCGACGGCGTCCGGGGTGGACGTGCTGCGAGCGCGGAAAGCGCCAATGATCTCTCGCGCCAGATCCGGCAACTCCCGCCCGGCGCGCGCCGCCTGGACGGTTTCATACACGGCGCGCCAGCCGTGCTGCGCGGCAGGCTTCGGCAGCGCCAGTCCAGTCGCGGGGTCTATTTCCCCGTGCGAAGGAACGGGTATGGGCGGTTGCATCGAGCGCATCTCGGCGAATAGAGCGGTGGTCGCCTCCGCGGCGGCGGCGTCCTCGGCGCGAGCGCGCGCCGCGGCAAGCCGGTTCTGCGCGGTGGTGCGCCCCGAGCGTTGCGCCGGCGTGGCGGCCTCGACCCGGGTCGTGGCCAGCTCGTGGAGTTCCAGGAGCACCGCGCGGGCCTCCGGTGGTGCCATGCCGAGTATGGGGGCAATCTGATGGCCAATGTGCGTGCAGTAGGCGCGCGCGGACGTGTCACAACTCAATCTACACCTCCAACCGGGCTTCCGAGCCTTAGAGCAGATCTTCGATTTTTTGTAGCTCCAGCGCCAGCATAGCGGCGCTCACGTCGGCAGGCGCGAACACGCGCCTGCCGTTCGGCTCGGTCGTGATGGTGATCGGCAGCGCCCCCCGCCGGCCTTTCAGCCGCACGATCAGGCCGGTCCGGTCGCTACTCACCGTGACAGGCGTCCTGACGCCCTGTGTGGACCTGCTCAGATGACAGTGGCTTTGGCAGGGTACAGGGCATCAGCGGCGCCCCATCGTGATTGCGAACAAAGACCTTCATGTGGCTGTAAGCCCTCCTTGCGGAGTAAGATGCTCCTCGCGACTGTTCAGTGGGCTTGTCATGCTTCGGTCACCTTCGCCTTTCGGCTACCCTTAAACCGAAGCCACAGAGCTACAGACTGGAACAACATCCGTAGGTGTGTTGGCCCATCGAACTGCTCCCCGTGCGGGGCCGCTGGTAGTTCCATGAGTTTCATGGGATAAAACTCAAGACTTTTAGGAACTATCCTGATCGTACCTGGTGAGGCGAGGATTGTCACCAGGTTCCGTGGATCAATATCGAAGCAATCCAGTAAAAACCGTTCGTGCGATGCGGATGGGCTGCATGCCCTCATGCGGGCTGCGTCATCCCCGTCGCCCATCCATAACCGACCAGCAGCAGCAGCGTCGTATGTACATGCGGCCAGTTTTGCGCCGGGATAGCCTCCAGGAAGCTCTGGACGGCGATGGCTTCGAGGTCGCCTTCGTCGTCGAGCCACGTCGCGTGGAAGCTGAGCGCCGCTGTAAGCTGCGCCGACCACAAAAAAGCGCGGCGGGAGCCACCTGCTTATGAAGATTAAGCAAATAATCGGGTAGCCCACGAAGGTGGGCTTGGTTGCCGTAGCCGGCGGGTTTAGCCGCCCGGCGAGCTTGGCTACAGCTACGAAGGCCGCCTGCACGGCCTTTACCCGTTTTAATTTTCAAAGTTCATTAGCTGGTGGGGGACAAGCGCAGCGCAGGGGGCGGTGTTACTTTACCGATAACCTGGCCAAAAAAGGAAGCATAACCCGGCCAGTTGGCCAATTTATCGTTCCAGTAACAGGCGGGCTCGCGCTCTCCTTTCGGGGTTAGGCAACGATTCGTGATCCGACTCGCCACAGAACATAATGATCGACCTGATAGCTGGACCGGCTCAGTACATAGGTCTGCGGGGAAAAATACTTCGTCATGCCACGGTAAGGTACTTATAGCATCAGGACGCGCAAAATCTCTATCAGCACCAGTACAATCATTTGAACCAATAGGGGAGTTCCGAGCTTGGGCGGATGGTTCCATTAAATGCTGAGCTGCTACTTCAGTGTTTCCCGTAATCCGAGCACCTTATTGTTATACTTTCTAACCAGTAATTTAGAAACTTACGGATTGACTATACAGGCAAGTTCTACTATACTTGGGCCCATACCGATAGAATCCCCGATAATATCTTCGAAATTGGAAAATATAAGCGATTAGTCGTCACCGCTTAACCGGCTGTGACCAGTACCCGCACAACAAGTGCAGGTTTCTTCACCATGTGTTGTCATTTCGTTTCTCCACCCACCATCTTACGGTGGTATCGTTGCCCCCATATAGAATGCGCTTATTCCAGGCTCATCTTTCCCCGAACAACCCGAGACCGCGCTGCTGCCATCACATTCACCAACACCGCTGGTCGGACGTGCGCTTGCGGGCGAAAGGCGATCGCCCATGGCAACGATAGCGAGACCAAAGATGGCTCCCCAAGCGGGACGAAGCGTGTGGCAGCGCTGGCTTGGCTATCAGGTTTGCTCGACAAGGTGCGACGGCGACAGTTTTCAGAATACCGCCATTTAGGCTCGTGAATAATGCTATCGAAGAACTATTCGTGAGGTGAAAACCTCTACACAGATCAAAGGGGGAAACTATGCAAACGCTACGAGGCACTGTGACCAACCTCAATCGCTCGACGCAGGTGAGTGGTGGTGGACAAAATTCGTCGGTAATAACGACGAATGTGGCGGTTTTCGAGCTTGATGGTCACCCCGTCACGCTACGAGATCGCGAGGCAATTATTCTCAAAGATGGCGACGAGATCATCGTATCTGGACAGAGGGGTAATGACGGTGTCTTCAAGGCATTTGCCTACCGCAACATAACTAAAAACGTTCATGGCGGAAATTCGGGCATGGTCGGCATTGTTTCGAGTATAATACTCCTGATGTTGCCTGTGATTGGCTGCATGCTCGCTGGCATGATGAATGCTGTCTCATCGGGAAGCGGTATCTCCATGCTTTGCTTATTTCCCCTATTCATCGTGGCTCCCATTGTTGGAGCTATTCTTTTGTACTACTCAATCAAACAACGTAGAGCCTGGCAGGCCGTGGCGTAATTGCAGCAACTAAATTAATACGCCAGCAGCACTTTATTGGCACCTTGAACTCGTAATCTACAAAACTCTCCTGAGCCGTCATAATACTCTCGTGGCGGCTCAGGAGATTCAGTGGGGACTTTCACCTGGAGAGTTCCGCATTATATATCGTTGCTATTGTCGCTACACTGGCAATGAACCGAGTGGCTCCCGTTCCGCAAGGTAGTTTTCAGGATCTTCACGATGTTTATTGGCAGAATAGCGATTACAATAGTTATTGCTTGTCTTGTATCGCTCACGCCTGTTTTTGCTCAGGGAGGATGGGAGCGAGGAAAGATAGTAGGTCTTCGTGCGGGAACATGCATTCGCGAGGGCCCAGGTTTAAGATATCGAGCACATACTCGCGTGCCAGAGAACGATTGGGCTGTAATGGTCATTGATGGTCCTCGTGTTGCTAATGGGCACACCTGGTGGGATACAAGCCGACGAGCAGCAGGAGATCCGAGTGGTGGGACGGGATGGGTCACGGAGGATCAAACTGACACGGATTGTAACAATGTCGTTGCTCCCGGCGGAACGACAAATCCTGGCACTGGGTCAGGCAACTCAACGTCTTGGCCAAGCCTGAACATTTTTATTTCACTGAGAATTTGGTGGTACCAACAATCTGCCCTAGTCAAATGGGCGATTGCGGTATTGGCACTCCTATTGGCCCCCGCTCTTTGGCGTGTAATTGGTGGAGTCATCATTGAGTTTATTGGTGCTGCTTTTCTGGCTCTAGCAACGTGGATCGTATTAGATCTAACACGCTCACTGTGGCAAGGGGTGTGGTTGAGCCTAGCGGGAACGATTTTTGGACGAGATGTGCCTGACTTAGCTCTGCTATTGAGTGTGCTGCCATTAGCTTCTTGGGGTCTCTCTCTCCTCAGACGGTTGATTCGAAGTAGAGGCTGAAAACCAGGTGTGTCTGAAGCTGTTTGAAATCAGTTTCTACCTTCCTAACGCCATCCAAATTACAGGCTGTCGACTGAGTAGCTACTCAGGGCTGTCGATTGGATGAGCCGTCCCAGCAAGCCATTGAGGATTGACAGTATTGGGTCAAATACAGCTATAAATTATGAAACAACATGCACGGCCAGTGAAGTGTGCTTTACCGCCTCCCTATGCCACGTAATGAGTTGCCCAACAAGCGCGTGCTTCCTTGCCCAGTCGCACCATACCAGGCTCTCCCTGTAGGCTTGAGTCAGGGCTGCCATCCGCTCCACCCGACTCTTACACATTAGACTTAATCGGAAATAATTTTGTGCCCCACTTGGAGGGTAGTTCTGGCGGTCTGGTCGCTGCGTCATCATCATCGGCGCCCCACTTTCAACGGCAATATGGGCTGACAACACGGCGAAACTAGGGACGCCATTTATTTCCTATTAAGTCTATTAACGAGAATTGTGATACAGAAACGCAAAGAGGGGCTGGGGCAAGGCCGGCGGTCGCAGAATCTCCTTGGAAGAATTTGGCCCTACGAAACGGTTTGATGTATCATTGTGATACGCGTCTGGGCTCGGAGGTGGGTATGTGGGCTGAAGAAAAGCTCCTTCATGCCGGACATGGGAAATGGGCGTTTTCTCGCTGGCGATCAGCGGTCACGTTTCTAATACTGTTCGTCCTCTTGCCGCTCTCTGTCCTTTGGCTACTGCACTTTGCGCCTCTTGCCCACGCAGCTCCTGTTGAGGCCATCCGATACGCCACCGGGCATTGGAATTGGTCGAGCTATGACGAATCGAAGAACACGGTTTCCTCCGGCACATTCCAGCCCAACTTTCAATGTGCCGAGTTCGTCGCACGTTCGATTGCCGCCGCTGGCTCGATCGGCGATCTAAAGGTCGATAGCACGTCAGACCAACTTGGATCGCTCCTCTACAACGGCAAGCGCTACAATGTTCGCATGGTCACAGGTTTATACAATTTTCTAATTGACACGGGCATTGGAAAAGATGTGGGCACGGACAAACAGTCTGCCACTCTGGGAAGCGTAGTGATCTATGGTAACTTTGAACATACGGCGATTGTCACCAATGTAACAGACCCATCACAGATAAAGGTGACAGCCCATAACACAGCATTACTAGATTATGCGATCGACGGATTCTACCGTAGTTATCCCGACGATCCTATGTCTATCACGCATATAGTTCTTGTTAATTACAATAAAGTTTCATCCGGTGCGCGTTTGCCGGTCAGTACGCCGCCGAAGTTACCATCTCCGCTGCTCGCTCCTGCGCCGTACAATGGTTCTATTGTTACATCTGGGATAAACCTGTCCTGGCGCAGTGTCGGTGGCGCCAAGGGGTATGAGGTCGCCATCTACAACGTATGGGGACAACCAGTGGCGGGTATTAGCACGATCAATACGTCCTTCTCGTTCCCACTCCAGTCCCTGCCTTATGGCGTCTATAACTACACAATTCAGCCAGTAAGCGACATGGCGTCGTTCGTGACTTACGAAGATACCTTCAATTACGAGCCTGAGTCCTGCTTGCTTACACCCAGCGCACTAGAGTGTGGGGGCGCTTCGGGTGTAGGAGCGGTTCCGCAACGGAATCCATCACTGGGGATGCTCCTCATTACACAACCGGATATTCCGGTGCTCAAGCCGGGAGAGGTGAAGCAGATCTCCTTTACTGTACAGAACACGGGGAGGCTGATCTGGCCGGAAGGAAGCGTTAAACTGATCAATGTCAATGGCCAAACTCTGCAAGCCACCCCCCCACAACTGCCTGCTATTGCTGCGGGGGCGCTGGTCACGTGGCAGTTCAGCATCAAAGCACCCCAGCAGCCTGGAGCCTATGATAGCATCTGGCAGCTTGCGTTTTATGGCCAGCCATTTGGCGAGCGGATTCATATAGCTGCCGTTGTTTTGCCTGAAGGAAGCGACGCTGATTTAGGCCAGATGATCCAGGGAATGATCGATGATGCCCGGCAAAAGCTCAATCAGAAGTTTGAGGAGACCTGGGAGGGGATCAAGCGCGATATTGAGCGACGCATCCAGGAAGAGATTCAACGGCAGGTGGAGCGCCAGATCAGGAGTATTTGTGGTGTGGCCCCCACCGCCATAGTAATTGCAAGCGGTATCGTCTGGTGGCGACGCCGGCGACGAGGCGAATGGCTATGAATTCACGGACCCCACCGACAACTCCGGCGACATCAGCGGCGCGCGTTCCTCAGCCGCAGAGCTGGCTGCACGCGCTCTGGGCAGGGCGGGGTGCGCCGGCGATCCGGTGGCGGGCGCTAATCAGCGCCATAATCGCAGCCCTGCTGGGCAGCTTGGCCTATACAGTCGCTCTCGCAACTCTGCGTTGGGCCATGCCGCTCAAGCTCGTCGGCTGGATCTGCCTGCTGCTCTCTGCGCTTGTGCTCATATGGTGCGTTCGTAGAATCCTTACCGTAATTCTTCAGCTTGGCATCAAGCGTCTGCTTGTGCTCCTGCTTATCCTGTATATTGGTGCGGTCGTGATCATAGGGAGCCTGGTGCCGAGCGGCGGACGTGGATTAGGCCATTGGCGAGTAATAGCGGTCGAGGTACTGCTCTGGCCAGTAAGGGGGCTTGGCGCTACGGTGCGAACCGCACTAGACGCTCCGAATGCTGTCGGTTTTGCGGCCAGCGGCCAGCGCGCTCCGATCAAGATTCCAGGCATCGAATGGGCTGAAGGTGTGCCGCCCACGCCGATCGTCGTCACCGGTGGAGCAGCCGGCATGGGAGATATTGTGACTGAGGAGCAACCAACTCCGATCGCGCCATCATCTGAGCGACTGTTGCGCGTAGGTCAGACAGTACAGGTGATCGGGACCGAAGGTGCCCCGCTTCGTGCTCGGTCAGAGCCATCCACGTCTGCAAAGATCGCCGCTCGCTTTTCACCTGGAAGTCTGCTCCGCATCACGGATGGACCCCAAACCGCCGATGGGCGTACATGGTGGAAAGTGAAGAGCGACCAGGGGGAAGGTTGGTGCGCAGCCGAGTTTCTGACGTTGGCCGAGTAATGATAGCGAACAACGAACATCCCACAACCACATGGATGTAAAATAGCGATCGCTATGCTATGTAGCGGCCGGAGATTACATCTATGGGCTTTCAACCTCATTAACGCAAAAACCGACCCTGCACGTCGCAAGGCGGTTGTTGCAACTCGCTGTTAAGTTGTTACTTCTTCATACAATCCAGTTTGTATACTGTAAGACTACCATCCTGCTCATAGACGACAAGATGTGTAGCAGGAGAATCTTCCGACCGACCAATGTCAATCAATAATACATATAATTGCTCAGTCTGACCAGGGCCAAGGCGAATGTCATGTGGGGTAGTATCGTAATCAAGAACACCTTCTGGATAATATGCGGCGCTCTTAAAATCGATTATGCCCACTTTTTGATCGAGTTTATCCTTATTGGTAAGAGTGTACGGTATAGTGGTACCTCTCTCGGCAAAACCAGATATACCGCCATAGATGCAGTTACCGTCAAAGGCCATCTCCAAGGTATTTGTTTCATCCATTAAATGTTTTGCTGCCAATTCTTTTATGGGCTTTATTTGATAACGACTAAGATTCGGCGCAGGAATCTTCTCAGGAACGTTTTCAAGGCTAAGAACGATATCGGGGAGATTCTGGCCAGGAGCCATTTTCATCACGACACGAATCGGATGCGCAGCTTGCGCGAATCTAAAATTGACCCTGGTAGTAACTTCACCGCCATAAACGTTGATAAATGGGAATCCTGGGGGAGTAGGGAATTCGATTCTGCTAAATGCGTATGCACTACTGGCTGTTGTTGCTGGATACGTTTTTCCCTCTTGAGTTTCGACTTGAATCTCGCTAATTCGGACGCGATCAGCCTTTCCGCAAACAAACACAACAGTGCTCTCATCTGCTTTTGGGTTAGTAACAAGACATAGAGGAGATGCAGGCTTATCTGAGATGTTCTCGAAGGCGAAATTTACAGATCCTTCCTTCCAGCCCTCTTCGGCATCTTTAGTGACATAGCCAAAAGGATGTACTGCCATCTGTGAGATTATTATCGAAGAACCATTGGTTTCAGCGACGTTCTGCGGGGGCAGCACCACGATCGTCCGCTGGCGACGGCTCTCCCACTGAATCTTGCTCCCATCTGGCAACACATAGCCTTCCTGTAGCTGAGCGTCGGTCACTGTCACGCTCAGTTCAGGAATGGTAATCGGCTGATCCAACGGTGTCTCGCGCGGTAGAGTGATCGTATTCGCCTGGACATCTGAACTCACCTGTGTCGGCTCGGAGGTCGATACCGAAGGCAGCGCTGTCGGTTCGGGGGTCGATTCTGAAGGCAGCGCCGTAGGGTTTGGAGCCGTCTGAGGTTGGTTAGCAATCTGTGTCTGGAGCACCGACACGGTCGCCTGTAGATTTTGCTCTCCTGTCGTAGCCTGAGGTGCCTGCCCACACCCTGCAAGCACAAGCGACAAAGTAGCAAACAGCAGGAAGATACGGGCGAGGATCGTCAGTTTAGAGGTGGACATAGTCGCTCTCCCTTCTAAAAGGACGAGGGATAAGACGGGATGGGCTTTCTGATGTAAGGTTCCGAGAGAACGTAGACGTTTGCGTAAAGTCTTTCAAGAATCCATACTTATATCACCAGGTCCATGCTCCATCACGATTATACTCTTTAAAGGCAAGTAGCACAATCAGTATGGGCAAACCAACCGCAGCGATCATAGTGAAGCTGTAAGGCCCTGCGGGATGGTGCAGCATAGAACGAGTTATTCCTTAGAACTGCGCCACAAACTGGTCTTTTCGGCTGAGTCCTTGACCCCATGTGGTATCTTATTGGCAGACTTCCCGCGCGTATCCCGAGACTGCGTAATTGACGTTTGTGCTACACTCCCGCTGCCAGCCCGGAGTGCATTGGCACGCAATGCTGACTCAGCCAGGGACCAACCAACAAACGTCAATTACGCACTGTCCCAGTTTTGGCCAGGTTATGGGTAAAGTAACAATATCCATCGGCCCGCTGTACAAGAGTCAGGTACTTCGGATGCACATCAAAGCCATTCAGCTTGAAGCTCGGCCGGCTGCGTACCGCAATCCGCCCCACATGCCTGCCAGCGTATTTCCCGCTCGGGATGACCGCACGCACCAGGTCGCCACTCCGAAAGCCAAACCACTGCTTCTGGCGCCGCCTGTGACGGATCGGGAAGCCGCTCGCATTTGTCCCACACATCTGACGGCGACCGTGGCCTGCCGCCGCGATCAGCAGCACACTGGCCACCGCCACGCGCAGATCATCCGGCGTACTCGCCCCCACTACTGCCGCGTCGCGCCAATGGGCCTTGGTGTAGCCGAGCCGAGCGCGATTCCATTTCGTCCTGCCGCCGGTGCCCACCTCGACGGGCAGGCCCGTCGCTAGTAGGTGCTGATAGATAGCCCAGCGCACGCTGTTGACTGCCGCCGCATCCTTCAGCGGGGCGCGAGCCTGCGCCATCAAGTGCGGGAAGCCGAACTCTGCGGCGGTCTGGTTGCCTTTGCGCTCGTTGCAGGGCCGGCAGGCGATCGTGAGGTTGGTGATGCGGTCGCTCCCTCCTCTGCTGCGCGGGATCAGGTGTTCCTGCTCCAGAGGCACGCCTGTGGCACCGCAGTAGGCGCAGCGGTGGCCCCACTTGGCGAGCAAGTAGTTCCAGACATCCCAGCCAAATAGCGTGCCGCGCTGGTATTCAGTTCCGCTGATCTCCGGGTGCTCCATCGCCTGGGTATCGAACCGTACCAGCTCCATGCTGATCGTCGTGATGGGGCAGAGTGCTCGCAGCCGCCGTACCCAGGTCGTCGTGGTCAGCGCACGATGGGCGAGCGAGGGCGCGAGCCAGCCGGCTCTCCGCCTGCGGTTCAGAAAGCGCACGGGCCGGTAGCGCGTTTTGCGTTGGCGGCGGCTGCATCTGATCTGGCGCCTGCGCAGCAGTGCGTCACGAATCTGCTGTCCCCGATGAGTCAGCTCGCCAGCCCAGACCACCCGAGCGGTTTCCTCCTGTACGATCACGATGCCGGTCGTCTTCGAGCCAGGGTCGATTTTCAAGCGGTGCTCGTGCGAGATCGCCTCGGCTGCTAAACGATCCTTCAGGCGAATTGTGAAGGGATAACGTTTCCAGACCGCCGCCCGGCCGGCCTTGAGCAGCTTCCTGGCCCGCGCCTCGTGGCAGGGGTCGAGCGGCACTCCGTCAGATGAAAGGACAAAAACCATTGTCGTTCCTTTGCCCCGTTACCGGGGCGGCTCCCATTGCTGGGGTGATGTGCGCCTCGACCATGCGCGGAAGGCTTGTCGTGCTCGCCAGATGCGTCCCTTACCCCAGGACGGCGTTCTCACGAGCGATAGCGGTCGGGCCTGGCGCTGTCGCAGCCCGACGTATCGTGACCTTCCGGGCGGAGGACGGTTGCCCGCCCTGGGTCCTGGTCAGTCCGGGCTTGTAGACCCGCTACAAGCCGCCTCGTTGACGTGGCGGTGACTGACTGCTCGCTCAAGAGATCCGGCGACGCGCCCTGTGCGCCAAGCAGGCCGGCGATCAGGAGCACGCGGCAGCGCGTCCCCAGGCCGGGCCGGTCGTTCTGCGAGACGTCGTAGGCGATACGGCGGACGATCTGCTGGCCCCAGCGCTCGTGGGTCAGCATCCACTGGTCGAGCGCCGCACGCTCGCCGGCGCTGAGCGCCTGGATGGCGCGAACGGCGCGCTCGACCGCCCACGCGGCTGCGTCCGCCGGCGTACATTGGTGCTCGGGCTCCGCGTAGCGCCGGCCGCACCGCTCACACGCCTCCAGGCCGGCGACCACTGCCAGGCACTCGGCGAAGGCGTGCCCACTGCGCGCGACCGTGTCCGCCGCTCGCGTGTCCCAGTAGCGCTGTGCGAGCAGCAGAAGGGTTTCGTGCGGAGGAAACTCGGCTATAACGGCAGCCGCCGCCGCGTTGAGCGCGGCGAACGTCGCGTCGTCGATCGCGGACACGCGCAACTCGCCTGCCGGCGTGTTCGCCAGCATCAAGAGAGTTGGGTTGGCGTCGAGCAGCGCGCGGGCGTGCGCGGTGGCGGGCTTGTCGTCCATCAGAAAACCCACTCGTCAAAGATTTCAGGGAACCCCAGGGTAAGGGCGAGCGACGCGAGTGTGCTAATCTGCGCCCGCCGGGTCCGGGACATCTGCTTCAGATCCGCGATCTGCCGGGCTCGCGCAGCGACCGCATCCTCGGGCGCGCCGGAATGTAGGGGCGAGCCGCGGACGGCTGCCAGTTCAATTTCGGCGCGGGCCTGGTCGGCGAACAGCGCCTCGATACGCGCGCAGCTCATCCCGGACGGCCTGGCGGACATCGGCACCGGCGTCGACGAGCAGACCGGCGG
>LJCR01000003.1 GCA_001399705.1 Kouleothrix aurantiaca | reverse complement strand
TAGGCGGTCTATACGATTACAAAGGTAAGTAGGAGCTGTTCTCAACTAGGATATTATAAACTTGTCTGCTCCATGACTTTTCCCCCGCTCTGCTTTGCCAGGTGAACATAGACCTGTGTGGTGTTCAGATTGGCGTGACCAAGCCACTCCTGGAGCTGGTAGGTGCTGACACCCTTCTCCGCCTTCTGTGTAGCGAAGGTGTGGCGTAGGCTGTGTGGGCTTATGCGCTTGGTAATACCCGACGCCTGGACATACTTGGCGACAATCTTTCGTACGCCCCTCTCCCCGATCGACTCACCATAGTGGTTCAGAAACACGGCATCGCTTGTGCTATCTGGCCTCTGCGCCCGGTAATTTTTGAGAGCTTGGGCGACCTTCTTCTCAAGCGCAATGGTACGAGCGCGCATCCCTTTGCCCAGGCGCACATGCAACAACGGATATGGTCGGGCGCTCATTTCTAAATCTGAAAATCGCAAGGCACATAGCTCCGAGACCCTCAAACCTGTTTGCAAGAAGACCTGCAAGATAGCATAGTCCCGAGGACTGCCAGCAGCGGCCACCAGCATACTATGGTACTCGTGTGGCGCGAGATGCTTTCTAATATTCTGCTCTCGCTTGGGAGTAGCAACGCCAGTGGTCGGCGACTTAACGATGACTTCATGGTCAACGAGGTAGCGGTAGTATTCGCGAATCGCGGCCAGCTTGCGCGCCCGTGAGACGCCTGAGAGACCACGGCGAGCACAGGCCGTCAGGAATTCGGTGACATCAGTCTTCGTAATCTTCTCAGGAGAAGTTGCATAACTGTTATTGTCTTTGAGCCAGAGATAGAACTGTAAGAGGTCAGTCTCATACGCATGGCGTGTTGCTTCACTGCGGTTTTTCCCTTCGAGGCACCGCAGGAACGCATCAATGCTTTGAACAATCGGTTCCTTACTTCCAAATTGTGCTGTATCCATAAACACCTCCTAACTTTTCTGCAAACGCTGCTGATATGTCCCTATCCTACCCCTTGGTACGTGGCCCCCACAATCCAACAAGGTCTATAAATTATGGTTCCGATAACGTGTAGTGTAGCAAATTATTTGGAACCATCACAGAGGGAGGTCGAGCACGGAATGGTCAGGGGGCGCTACCGAGAAGAGGGATTATGGGAACCCGACGTTCTAAAAAGCAGATATTCGCAAAACACGAAGCAGCACAGGAAGCTGAATAATGCTAAAATATTGCTCAATGTGACGCAGTAATACGGAGTGTTATAACGATGCAAATTGGCACAGATTTATCATCAGTGGTTGGTATTCGTCTCCCTGTCGGTTTCAATATTTCGGCACACGATGCAGTGAATACTCGCGTGTCAAAATACCTGGACTCCCATCCAAACCAATGGGGTTCATACGCAGCCGGATGGAATGCTGTGGCGTACCGGGCACGTTCAGCGGCCGACTACGACGAGGAGTTCACCCGATCAGTAATACAGGCCAATTCGCCTGCCCATGAAGAACGATTGCTTCAAGAACAAGCATTGTTCGGCTTTTTCGTTTGTGGGCTTGCTACACTTGAAAGCTTTCACTTTGGTGCTTACTGTTTTGCTTCTATTGTTGACCCAATAAACTTTCCCATTCAGGAAGCGAAGAATCTACGGATTACTGCACGGAGTGTGGCAGATAAGTTTAGTACAGTCTATCCTGCGGAGACAATATCTGTTGAAATGAGCGCTTGTCTTGCTGACCCTTATTTTCTGGCGATGGAGAACTACCGAAACGCACTTGCTCACCGAGGCACCTCTCCACGCCGGTTTTTTCGCGGCGGAGAATTGGACGGGAATGCCGTTACGCCAAGTAATCCAAAAGAAATTGCCTCTAATTGGCGTTTTGATTTATCGGTAGATGATAGAACTACTCGCCAACCTGCGGAGTGGCTTATGGGAGTTCTCTCACGTCTTCTTGTCGCAGCCGAACAGTTTTGCAATGCTAAACTGTAATCGAATGACCTATTACTTTCCGAAGTGCTGCCGTTTCACTACTTTAAGGCGTTCTAAAACCCACATACGCATTAGGGTTGTCGGCCCAATCCCCTGCTCTTGCGCATAGGCGCGCAGCTCTGCCAGTGTTTCCGGTTCAAAGCGGACAGTGATCCCCTGGGATTGCTTCTTTTTTGAGACGAATTGAGGCTGCTCAAATTCATCCAGATAATCTAGGACGCTATGAGTGTCCCAAAATTTAGCCTCTTCCTCAATAGTTTTGAAAGCAGGTACTCTATCTTTTTTGGTAACGCTACTGTCTGTCATACACTCACCTCCTGTTGTTCATCTTTGTATTTCTGATAATATGCTCGCTCCTTGCGGTCTGCGACCCGAGCTGTAACGACGTAATACGTCTCTACTCCGTGTGTCGCCAGGGTGATATGCAACGCCCTTCCAGTATCGGTCAGTCCAATAACAACAACCCGCCCCTTGTAGCTGGGAAAGAATACATACTCGTTACTGATTACCTGCTCAACTTCCTCGGGTGTTACGTCGTGCTGAGCGATATGATCTCGGTTCCAAGTGTCCCAAATAAGGCGTTCAATAAGCATATAATGTCATTGTAACACTTTGCGTTACAGTGTCAATTATGCGAAGCTGATTGGTGTTTGAGCGTTAGGCGAAGATATCGAGCTTGACTATTCAAAAGAATTCGGGTATTTTTAGCACGCCTGTACCACTAAGTGCTACATGCAATCGGAGATTTTAACTATATACTGAAGAGGTCCAGAAAATGCCGACAACTGTTCCAAGTGCTTTCACCTACTTTCGCGAGAACGTCGTCGATTTAGATCCAGACGAGACAGACAAGGCACTCAGAAGCCGCGATTATCTTAAGGAGCAAATCTCCTCAATTGCTTCCGGCGATGCATACTTTCCTCCGCTTTATGGAGGATATATGCCCTATGGTTCTTTTGCGCGAAAAACAAAAGTACGCCCGCTCAATGACATTGATATGCTACTTCTATTAAATGGTAAACATACAGTTCAAGAGTATTATAGTGGCTATACCTATTCCATTCTCATTTCAGACTCGTCCTCTCCTTTATATAGATATACAAATGACAATGACGCATATCTTAACTCAACCAGGATTTTGAATAAGATTAAGGATTCCTTATCAAAAGTACCAAACTATCAAAAGGCTGACATAAAACGAAATAATGTTGCGGTCGTCCTAAAATTAGCCTCATACCCTTGGGCGTTTGATGTTGTTCCCGCCTTCCCAATAGGAGATAACATGGGAGGTATTTCGCATTACTTAATTCCAGATGGCTATGGGCGCTGGACAAGAACCGATCCTCGTCGCGACAAGAAAGCAATTACCGACGCCAATCAATATCATAACAAAAACCTTATTCCGATTATTAGGATAATCAAACATTGGAATGCTCGATATTATGATGTTCCAACTATCAGCTCATATTTACTTGAAACCATACTTATAAACGGATTCGTAAGTTACAATCCCTTACAGGGAATTCGAGGAAGTATACCAACTGCTTTTGCAGTGCTTGCTTCGTCAATACAATTTAGTTGCGCCGACCCCAAACAGCTAGGACCCAACTTAGATGAGGGACTCTCATGGGATGTACGAAATAAGGTTAATACTATCTCGGCAAAGATGTCTGGATGGGCGAACAACGCGCTGGAGAAAGAGCGCAAAGATGACCATAAAGCGGCCTTTGACTGGTGGAAGGCCATATTCCACGACTTTCCTTCTTACGGTTAGGAGTTGAGAACGGTAGTTATATGAAACAACCAAATATAAACGTCGAAGCACTTATGAAGGCACAGTTTAGCTACACCAAATTTTGGTGGACCACTGCATCGCTGTGCCGCTTCCTTATCGTTGTTATAAATGCTGTGGCCTTATTTATTACTGCTAATGCCGGGGTTTTGGCATTTTTTGCAGTCATACTGACCATTGCTCAACCTTTGGCACAATGGTACTCAGACCGACTGAAAAGTACGGCAAACTCGATTCTTAGAAAAATAGAAATGGCGAAGGGGCTAGACTGGGCAATCAAACCTCGCGAAATCTCTGATATCATAGCAACGCTTCCGAAGCGAGTTAAGCAACAGGCTGAGAAGACGGCAGGGCTTCCAGAAAATTATTTCTCATCTCAGGAGCCACCGTCCCCGCGTCGGCTTCTACAAAACCTTGAAGAAAGCGCCTGGTGGACAAAGCATCAGGCTCGACCTATGGCGTGGTATGCAGCAATCTTTAGCTGTGCCGTGGTTGGCGTTGCGATTATTATCCTGATAGTATCGCTTCAAAGCGCGCTCAGCCAGACCACGGCAAACAACATTGCCAAGGTTACAATCTCAGTTATCGCCTTTGTATTCTCTGGTGGATATATTCGCTTGGCAGATGACTACAACCGGCTGGCGTATGCAGCTGAGTGGGCGGAGGATAAGGCGCACTCCCTTAAGGATAAACCTGACCTCACTGAGAGCGAGGCTATCAAGGTTGTCCATGATTATCACATCGCGCGAGCAGGTTCCCCGCTCTTGCCAGAGTGGCTATGGAAAATGAAGCAGAAAGAACTGAATGAGTTGTGGGATCAACGAGCGACACAGTCGTAGCTTTAACGAGGAAGGGCTGCAAGAAATAACTCTCCTGCTGAGCGGAGACTTTGTTTTGGAAGGCTTGGAATGTTGCTAAGGTCGGATTTAAAGTGAACATCACTCACACTTGCGGGGAAAGCAAGGGAAACAGCAGGTATCTTTGCCGCGTCAAAAAACTTCAAAGACTGCTGTGCAAGCTCGCGGTCAAATTGCATTTCAAATGCTCGCCGCCAGGTCTCACCAAGCGTAGCGTAGACTATCTGCTCCAGTCTAATGAGGAGGTCTGGTCTTACGTTAATTCTGGTACGGATTTCACCAAGTAGGTCTGCAATCGATACCCCTGCTCCGGCAGGCTCTACGAGCATTGAAGCTATAATAACCCGCGCCCCTTCAGGAGGTGTCAACTGAGTGAGCGCAAAGTGATGCTGACGCTGCCGACCGCGCGCACTTTTGACCTCTAGCCGCTGATGACCCGAGTTAAAATCATAGACATCATGCGGGGTAGTGTGCCAAGCGTCGAGTAGTAATATCGGCTCTGTCGAAGAAGCAATTACCAAGAGTTCTGCCCAAAACCCTTGAACGGTTTTACGAGCAGGTTCAACCATAACTCGGAATAACTCGACAAGGTTATTAATTGCCCTTGATACTTCCTCGGGACTTGGCTCCTGTCCAAGCACACCAAGCACTCCAACGAGCATACGAAGAAAATGTCGCTGAATTAGGGTGTCACTGGTAGCGCAGCGAACTATACTAAATCGGCCTGTTTCACGCAGTCCGTGCTCCCCAGATATGACACACTCTGCGTTGTGCAGTACCTGAAGATGCTCTAAGCTGATACGCGTTGCCGAATATTGACGAGGCGCTCCCCTGGTTGCTATCAGTAGCGCAGGAGCCCCTTCGTGATCTTTTGCAAGTCGATGCGGCTCATAACCGGGTATACTAATTGCCGAATATAAGACATCTTGCTGTGCATCAGCAACCGGCCGCGTTAAGTTCTCAAAGAGAGTGTCCAGCTCAATCATCATCTACACCTTATTTGTACCGCCCTGGTTTTGACTGAGCCAAGGGTTAGACATTGCCGCTGGTACCCACACCGCAATAGCTGGTACTCCTGGGTATTCATCATCACCCTCTTTAATTCGTAAATTATGGATTTGTATTGTTAGTTCCCTCACGTCCCGTATATTACGGTCACCTGGGTAAATAGCACCCTTTTTATCGGGATGCGGGCCTTGAAAGAGGGTGGGAATTTTGCCTTGAGCGTCAACGGCTCGCTCTCGTTCTATTCCACCACTTATGTGATAGATGGTGCTCGTTGCTTCTGGATTGTCATCCAGAAATCTTTCTATTTGCAGCATTATGCCGGTAAAACGCTGTGAATCGCTTAGTCTTGTGACCCGCAACTGAGCAAGCAATTGCTCCATTGTTTCCTTAAGCGGCACATTACGGACTACCTTATGCCTTTGTATAGGTGTTCGGTCTTTATGACCTTCATCATCCACCAAAGTGAGCTTTGCAAGAAACTCTTTTACAACCACTCGATTAGAGACGACAGCTTCAGGATTATCGTGTGGTGAGTCAGGCTCAAACCAATCATCACTATAGTCATCCTGAAGATATGCTAGGTCAAGCACGCTTTTTCTTGTCGGCTTCAGCCCGGGGTCGAGAAAAAACGCTCGCTTCCATTCCGAGAGCGGCTTATTGGTATTGCTGTGATCGGTAAGCCGTGAGCGGATATCTTCCTCGTGAGTTACATACGCCCTAAATGCGTCGCGGGTATCATTTTCTACAAACACCCGGCAGTATCCGACATAGTCCTGTTTATATCCAAAAAATCGCGCTCGCTGCTGAATAGTGTCAGCAGTGCGAGTACCTAAACCGCGTGGCATGTAGGTTATTGTTAGTCCCTCAACGGTAAACCCCCGGTCCATCGCCTGGCCGCCAACTAGAATATGAGAGTAGTCGTTTTTCCACTTTACTTGAGGCGTGCCGTCTTTATGTTTAGAGTTTACCTCCGTGATGAGAGTTGCGCGGATAGCACGCGCAAGCTTTTTGAGGAGCGTGTCAAAATCAGGTAAGTCAACAACCGTCGCCTGCAAGTCTTTGTACGCCTCTGAGAAATCAGCGACGAGGTCGGCACGGTCTGGATCGCCTGGGCTTAACTGAAGTGTATCCAAAAAAAGCTTCTGGGTTTTCCTCACCCAATTGACATACTCCGCATGAGGCAGAGTCTTTTGGGAGGGGTGTACCATCATCGAACGATTACCTTTTAGCTCACCTTGAGCATACGCTGAGGCAACACCAAGATAAAAAAGCATCATTGCATACTGAAGACTCTGAGGAGGCTCGGGGAGTGAGCCGTTTCTTGGTGGAATATCCGATGTAGGAATAATGCGTACAAGCTCCATGTTGCCACCAAAAAAGTTTTTCCCCCCGGTATAATCTTTTCCTGGTGTAAGCACTTGCGTAAAATTGGGTGATAGGACATCAATAAGGTTTATCAAGAGAGGAGCCTGCGGAGTTGCAGTATATTGCAAGAATGAGTGGTTTTTCAAAAGCGAGCGCATTTTAATCAGACGACGATAGGTGGTTGTTTGCTGACCTTTGTTTACTCCCGCATTTAACCCTGCTTGGTCAGCCTCATCGTCTATAACTAATACAGGTACTTGATTGAGATTTAACTTCTCAAGTAACTTATTAAGGTTATTAAGGTGCGTATGATTTTTCATGACCGTGATAAGTACGGTTTGTTTCTCGGAAAAGGGTACTGTAGGGTCTTTCCACTCAGCCAGAGAACTTTCAATGCTCTGTCTTTGTGCTATGCCAGGGTTAGATAGGTATTTCCATTTTCTATCAGGTCGCACCTTCAGGCGCAGGTCTTTCTCAAGACGTTCTTCTGACTGAGTAAAAAGAGGTATGGATATCCCGCCAATAACGATGACAATAGGGTATCCGTTATCACGGGCCAGCGCAGTAACAATGGTAAACGACATGGTTTTACCGCTCTGCACATAGCCAACGGCAAGTCCTGTTTTACTCCCCGACGCGACATCTGGAGCAACGCATCTTTGAAGAATAGCGAGGGCTTCTTCAAGAAGCCTATCTCGGCTCTCCTGGTCAGGTAACTTAAGCTCGTTAAGTAGGTCAATGGTTTCTTTGCCGGCGCTAGGAGACCAGGTCTCTAGCGTTCCCGAAGGAGTTGAGATGACACGTACAGTCTCGGGTTTCGCATTGAGGCTATTTGGTGTAGCAGACATTGTATGCCTCTTAAAAGCTAGTAGGAGCGGTTACAGAATTATGGTTTTGATAAGGCTTCACGTAGCAGTTCATTGAGATAACGACGAACAGTGCCAACTCGCCGGACACCACCCTCACGCGCCGTTACTTCTGAAAGTGCCAAACCAGCGGCAACGCGAAGAAGAGGTTCTATCTGCTCAGGCTCTGGTCCGGCAAACCGGTCCATAAAGGGGTGGGCAAGTGATAGTCGTATTTCTAGCTGTCGCATGCCATCGTGTTCATTATTATTTTGAACTGCTGGGCTATCCGAAATACTGAGCCAATCTCCAACGGCTGGGTCAGTAGTCAGTTCGATGACTACCTTCCAGTGATTATCAGCAAAGTCAATTGAGATTACCCGCTCGGTCGCAACCGCCGCTTGAGGAAGCGTCAAGGGCGGCGAGTTCTCTTCTGGCTCGTTTTGGAGCTGCCCTTCAATTACCGGAGGAACTTCTTCCTCAATTACGCGAGCTGTTGTGTTCAGCGCGGTTTGTGCGCCCTTCTTTAAATCTGTCTGTTTGGGCCGAACACGGTATCCCGCCGCTTGGTCAAGTAAAGGTAGTGGCTCTTCGTTCAGCTTCTCTTTAAGGAATTCAAGGAAAATGTCCTCATGTTCTGCCCAGCGAATACCATCTTTGGTATGGCTAACATCAAACCCTTCGACATGCAGTTCGCCAAAGAGACGCTGGTAAATAAAGCTGTTAGCTTTTTTGAAAATATATTCAGGCCTGTAGCCGTCGTCAGCACTGCCTTGTATCAGTCGATTTCGCCGAAAGAGAGCAAAGCCTGCGCCCGATGTGCTCGCAGTCTCGCGGAGAGCTGCAAAGCCATAGACATGCTGCCCTTCCCCAAAATCAAGCGCAATCTCTTTTCGCCACACTTGCGGTGGCTCGCCTTCATTTTTGTAGAAGCTTGCCGTTAAAACATTTGGCTGAGTGTGGGTAAGCAGGTCATCGTTAAACTTTATCTGCACTAATCCATCACGGATAAAAATACGGTAAATACTAGCAAGATGTTCTTTAATCTTACTAACCGTGCGACCCTGCGGTATGCTATGCAGATTTCGGAGGATGATTTCGGTGAAGTGATCGTTGAAAGAGGCAGGAGCTTCTTTTAAGGTAAGCTCTTCAATAGAGTTTTCAACGATTGTGGTGACATCAAAGGTGATAAATCGCTCGACATCTTCGCCGAGTGCCGATGTGCGCACTGACCATTCGTTCGCAAACCAACACGCCGCACTCTTCATGCCAACGCCAAACTCGGAGAGACCAGAGCGGTCGCGAGGCACTGCGGCAGTTTTAAATGCGCGGTGGTATTCGGAACTTTGAATACCCGCCGCGTTATCGCGAATAACGATCTGGCCGCCATCAGCAACGCTGAGCTTAACATCAACAGAGAGCCTGAATTGCTCTCCTTCTACTTTTGCTAATGCCAGGCGGTGTGTAAAGAAGCTTTGTATAGCGTTATCGACAAACTCCGCAACTGCATACCAAGGTTTATAGTTGAGGTGCGGGAATACCGATAAGACGCTAACCTCGGGTCGTATATTGACGGTTTGAGACGTAGTAGTAGAAGTCATAAGCTGGCCCTTCTTAGCAGTGAGTAGGTGAGGCCGCCGAGGCTATTTCCTCATCATCCAGGCCATCAAATGAGACTTGCTTGTATTCTGTCGCTGCAATGTCAAGGTTTTGGTCTTCTTCTAAAATAAAGGTTCGCGCTATTCGCTCTACTACATCCACATGCACCGCATTGCCAAGAGCCCTGAATGCTGCCTCATGTGACTCAGGAAGGAGATGGGTACGGGGAAATCCTTGTAGGAGCAGTCCTTCAACGCGAGTTAAGAAGCGACGCTTCGGGCCGAGAATTGGAATCTGGGTAGTTGTCATCGCCACCAGTGCTGGCGAGCTGGTATATCGCTTTACTCGCAACCCTGACGGTCGAAATTGGAGCACATACTCCCATATATCGCGCGGCTCACCCTGGCAATTCCACTCTAGCTTTCTCAGTGATGCCGGGAAGTCACGTAATTGGTTAATCCACTCTTGTGGAAGATGCTCTCTGTGCTTTTTGAACCACTCCCGATTTTGCCTTATGAAGTCGATTTTCCATTTTGGGAAATGGATAACCTTTGTTTGCGCATAACTAGGCAACAGCTTTAACATCTCTTCCCGAGTCATAGTTGCTTTGCCAACATGACCGTTGAGAGACTTGCGCAATGTCTGACTATTTGACTTAAACGGAGTTGAATTCTCAAACGGGTATGTGGCGTCTAGTTCATCTCCCCATATAGGGAATGAAGGCAGTGCTGCATCTTGAGGAATATACTCAAGAAATCTGTTCCAATGCTCGATGCACCTGCGATGCCCTTCACTGAGCGTAGTCTCTGCCCTATCTCGCTCTGAAAGCTCCTCATTATCTTGGGCGATTGAAGCTAGACTTGTCTTGTGATGTCTGTCCGGTGTAGGGAACGGCCTTTTTGGTAGACCTCCTAATTTGGCGACAATGAAGAAACGCTCCCGCGAATGCGGGTAGCCAAAATGGTGTGGGGACAGAAGACCCGGTCCCCCACTACTGATATGCTCGGTACCAAGAACAGTATATCCAAGCTTCTCCAAACTCTCTCGGACAATCTTCCAGGTCTCTCCTTCGTCGTGGCGCTCAAAGTTGCCTACGTTTTCAAGGAGGACGTATTGCGGCTTGTGACGTTTTAAGACGTCAATAATTTCGTGGAATAAAGTTCCACGCGTTTGATCCAGAACGCCCTGCCGTGAACCAGATTTTGAAAACGGCTGGCAAGGAAATCCAGCGCAAAGAATATCATGCGAAGGTATATTGTCTTTGTTCTCACGAATATCGCCATAAACGTATTCAATAGAGCCTTCAAAATTACGCGTGTAGACCTCGCGAAGAGTGGGGTCAATCTCTGAGGCAAAAACACATTCGAAGCCTAGTCGAGAAAGCGCGCGGTGAAACCCACCCATTCCAGCAAACAGGTCGATAAACTTTAACGACACCCACTCGCCTCCGTGTTCTCCTGAACGTTGTGTACACTGATATACCCTGTCTCACATAGACAAAATTACTACTATTTTTTAGTGTGACTGTTCTCTGAAATTTAGGGTGCACTATATTGAATACTAAGCGTGATAGTAGCTATATTCTGTAATGCTCGGTTGCATGTCTTACCAGCTTCACCTAATTTAACGCCAAACGGCCAGGCTCAGATACGGTGTTAGGCATGTCGAAGCACCTGCTGCCTTAGCAAGTGCAATATGCAGACGTCATGTGCCTAATTCTTCCTGTTGTCGGTTGGTCCAGGTAATGGGTCAGTTTCCCGGAGGTCATGCTCCCATCGTAAGCCGTTTTCTAACTCCTCTGCCCAGACGTGGCAAGCATGCTTAGCAGGCATCCCGTTCTCGATAAACTCATAGTGGACAAACAGCTTGCCACCCTTACCCCAATCGAGAACATAAATAACATCTCTCTTGCACCGAGGGCATTGCATTAGGATCTCCGCTACTTAGTACGGTTTGTGCTTCTTGACCAAGTTTACCATAAACCCTTATTCGCCGCCCATAACGCCCGCTGTGGGCAGCCTGGCGAAGGGGTGATATACTCAGGAAGTATGTCCGAGCGCCACCGTGGAAGAGATCCAGACCGTCCAAAAGAGCAACGAGAGCAGCTACCAGAGTACCGTAAGGCTGCTCGCTTCCCCGATGAACCGACCTCAAACACCTCCTACGAGACCACCCGCGATATTATCCATACCGAGCAGTGTGATCTTTCGTTGTACCGCACAGCCCTCTTACCCGCTATGGACTGGTACGTTCTGGTTTTGGGACAACAACCACTAGAGCCACTCAGGGAACGCATAGACCAGGCCCTCGCTTCCGGCGAGGCTGTAGAGCTACCAGAAGATGTCTGGGCGGCATTTAACGCGCGCCGCCTAGAGCAGTCAGGGAAAGGACCGTGGGTCGAGCGTAGATACCTACGTCGGCGTGTGCGCTAACCTAGTCGTCTGAGATTTCAATCAACTCGCTGGGGGTAACCTTGAAAAAGCGACACAGAAGCTCTAGTGAATCGTAGTCTAGCCTTCGCAGAGGCGGCCCCTTTGGATTGCCATCACTCGTGTTGTGCCACAACCGGCGTGCCGTAGATACACCAAGCTTAGCCTCGCGTTGAAATGTCGCAAGGTTTAAGCCACGTTCTTCCGCTAGTTCACGCACACGAAGTCGCACACTCATAAACCCAATCTTAGCATAATACCAAACGCTCATTAGCGAAGCCTCACTATTAGTTGATCTTCTCTACAAGTCGTGGTAGAATTGACTGCTAATAAGACCTCACTAGTGAAACTCTGTTAATGTGAATGGAGAGGCATATGGTGTCGCAGGTCCCAAACTGGAGTGATACGCGCCGGCGGACTACATCCATGAGCATCCTCGACTGGATTGCGCTCTTCTGTATAGGTGCATCCTTACTGTTTTGGGGTGTCCTGTACTTCAGCCTAATAGCCCCTCCCCTTCCACAGCTTGCGCCCCAAACGTTTGTTGCCCTCGCACTTACCGTCATGAGTGCGCTTATCATTCCGCTTTTCTGGTCAATCCTTGTTCCAACAACACCAGCTGGCCAGCTTCTTCAAAAAACCCAGTGGGGCACCGTCGGCTTCTGGTTCATACTCGGAGCTGCGCTCTACATGACGTGGTACGCCAGGCTCTGGATTGGTTCGTGGTGGGCAAGTCAAACGGTTGTTGCCGATAACGGCCTTGCAGGCCCGGTCACTGTCTTTTGTCTGATCGGCTTCATCCTTGTTCCCTCCCTTGCCTGGACGGTCGTAACGCCCGAGCGATGGCTTATCCAAATCCACCAAGCGCGGGAGGTGAGGAAAATCGAGCGGATGCAACAGCTTGAAGATTTGTCGTACAAGGCGATGATTGCCCGCGCACGGGCCATTCTCAACGCGGAACTAGCTGGTAGCGCGGTGTCTCGTATTCCAGAGCTTGGAGGGCTTCTCATGACCTCTGAGAAGCTTACGCACCAGGCACTCTATCAGGTGGCGCAGGGCTATAGCGCCATGTACAACGCGGAGCTTAGGCTTGGGCTTGAGAGTGAGCCTGAGATTGAGGAACGCTATCGAGGTACGGTTAATCAGCTTGTCGCAGCATATAACGAAATACCCGACCTGTCACAAGCTGCTTTGCCCCGTCTTGAGCGTGAAACAGTGGAGTCAAGAGCCAATGTAAAAGCAGGAGTTGAAGCAGGTAACCACTCAACTCTTGCGCGCCTCTCTACCCCTGCTCGGCAGAACTATATCGCCGCCCGCAATGTCCTAGGCGATGGGGCCTGGATGCGCCGAGACCTTGAGACGGCCCTTTCATGCCAACACAGCGAAGCCTCGGAGCGCATCAGGGAGTGGAAGGCAGTGGGGCTTGTTGTGTCGGTTGATGACCCAAAATGGCACTACCGGTTCACTGAAGTGAGGTAGCTATGAGCCGTTCAATACCAATCCGCGACTTGGCCGGAAAAATCATTGGCCTTCGGGATGAGAACGAACCTGACCCTGTTCAGGCCACACTTGACGCCTCAATGAAGGCAGTGGGAGCGGCAACGAGTGCTGAGGCAGCGCCACAGGCTACCGCTAAGCCTAAGCCAGATCCACAGCCGCCATCACTCCTGCGGATTGTTGTCGGGTCTGTTGTTGTTGCGGCCTGGGCGATTGCGCTTGTCCTCTTAGCAGGTAGAACACAGCCAGCGCCAAAGGTAGCGCCCGCACATGTGGCGACCACAACACGGACAGCGACTCCCACAGCGAGTGCAACCAGCACCCCATCGCCGAGCTCAGAACCAACGGCCACGCCGCCCGCAACGGAAGTGCCGACAGATGCAGTGCCGTTACCAACTCCGCTTCCTCCGCCGCCTCCGATGCTGCCACCAGTGCTCACATTCTGTGCCGAGCGAAGTTCGCTGTATGGGCGTGTCTATCAATGTGCATCAACACAAGCAGGTGCAGACGCGCTGGCTGATGCTGCAATGGCTGAGGTCAACACCAATGGACAAGCTACAGCACAGGCACTCAAGGCGACGGCGACACGATAAGAAGCACTGTCGCTTCGCTTGGCTTTTTTTGGTTTTTCGCTTTCGCTTAACGCTACCATAGCGGGTCCCCCTCTTGAGAAGGGTGAGTATGCCGCTCAGATCCCGCATAAGCGGGACTTCGCGTCACGGCTTTCGCCGCCCATCTTCAAGAGACTCCCCACTATGGCTAAAAAGCGTTCGCGGCGAAAAACCTGTATGGCGCCGGCGCTACGCTCTTTTACCCTCATCAGGAGACGAAAAGCCATTCGTTATAAGCAACTACAGTGTCGCACGATACGTCTAATGCGTGCATCTATGGAGGGAACCTCATGACACGAGCTATTCTTTATGCCAGGGTTTCTTCGGACGAACAGAACAAAGGGTCATCACCTGATGACCAGATTCGCCGCTGTGCTGAGTACGCGCGGGTGCAGGGGTTTACGGTCGTTGCGGAAATACGTGATGACTACACCGGCTATGAGTTCGAGCGCCCCGGCTTTGACAAAGTCCGCGAGATGATCGCCAAGAAAGAGGCTGATACCCTCGTCTGCCTCTCGGGAGACCGGCTTGCACGTACCGTTTTCGTGGTCGGCCGGATAAGCAGTGAATTACTGCGGCGCTATCGGGTTAACCTGCATTTTGTCAGTCGTGGCCGGGTTGATTATGACTCCCCCGAGGGCGAGTTTATTATGCTCATGGAGGCAGTGGGCAATCAATATTGGGGTACCAAAGCCAAGGAAGTCATGAAAAACGGGCGGCGAGCCTTGGTTCAAGACGGTATCAAGCCGGGCCAGGGTCCGACTCTCTACGGCTATGTTAAAAGCGGAGACCGCAAGGAGACCCGCTATCATATTGTCGAGGAGGCAGCGGTCACTATCCGCCGCATCTTCAAAGAAGTAGCTGATGGGTGCGCAATCCTTGCTATTGCCCGTGACCTTACGAAAGAGGGTGTTCCTACCCCATCCCAAGCAGCTAATATGCAGAAGGGCAAACGAAAAGATTACGGCATCTGGACACCAAAAATCCTTCACCGCATCTTAAAGAATGAAGCGTATGCCGGCACACTTTGGCTAAATCGCACGACCGGAACGCACGGCAAAGATCTCCAGTACAATCCCCGCGAGAAATGGATACCCGTTCCCCTGCCTGCGATTGTTGACCGCGCTCTCTTTGATGCAGCGCAAGAAGCTCTTGCCGGTCATGTCTCGGTACTTCGTGACGGTGGAGCGTATCGGCAAACCTTCCTTATGGCCGGCATCATACGATGTGAGCATTGCGCCAATCGAGGGCGACCCGGAAATAATATTGTCACCCCCTCGATGCGCAGCTCAAAAGGGCGTCCTTTTGCCTATTATATCTGTTCAAAGAGCATCCTTAGCTATCTAGCAAAAGAGGAACGATGCCCGTTACCATCGGTTCCCCGAGATAAGCTGGATAACGCGGTCTGGCGCTTTGTCGAGGCACTTTACGAGAACCCTGATGCAATTCTAGCAAGCTTCCAAGAAGCACAAGCAGAGCGCCGACGCGAGAACGCGGCAACAGAGGCTAAGATTGCCGATCTGGAGCACACTCTTGCCGACCAGCGCACCAAGCAGGAAAATCTGTGGTTAGAGATGGCCAGTCTGCCAAAGGAAGCAACGAGCGCGAAGACGGCGCTACACAACGTCTTGGCTCGCTTGGACGAGGCCATTGCGGAAGGTGTCGAGAAGGTCAGGGTTTTAAGTTCAACGCTCTTACCCGTTCCCGATGACGAGTCACTTGTAATATTCTGGGAGTACCGAGACCAGGTTCGGGAAGGCTTACAAAATGCCGATACCGTCGAGAAGAAGCGCAGGGTGATTGACGCGCTTAACGTTACAGTGAGTGTTCATGGCGATGCGGGAAAACCGAAGGCTACCTTGCACTGGTGGGGAATAGATACACCGCTTGCTCTTGAGGATGATACACCAGATGGGCAGGGACCGGACTCAGGGCCGAAGCCAGTGGAACCCAATGGGAGCAATGGGAACGGAGTTAAGAGATATCCCCATTCTGCGGGCAGAATGGCATGCGAAGCACCTTTCTTATCGTTCGCACTCGATGAAGCTACCTAGATTATACGCCAATTAGTGCGCAGTGGTTGCGAAGAGCGTTGGCGTTTTCCGTATCATGAGGCCACGGATTGTAGAGATATTCATGACTGCATGCTTCTCGCTATTGAGAAGCGCGAACGGCGGGGAGCTGGTTTTCGCGCCAGCCTGGCGGATACGCTTCGCGAGCTATTGGACTGTACGCTCCGCGTCTTGTTCAAACCCACCCCATCAAAGATGTCTTCAACCTGTGCCGTAGGACTACGCAGCGAAGGCACCAGCTCCAGGAACACTCATTCTTTGAGCGTGGCGGTGCAGGAGATGCAGTGCCAGCAGCGGAAAACTGCGAGCGCCAACCGATTGTGCACACACTGAGCACATAAGCTGAGCATAACTATAGTACAATGCGCCTGCATTCAATTGATGATGCAATGTCCCAAGTATAGTGGAGGAAACATGCACAGTTCCGCAGATGCCAGCCCCCCCACGCGTAAAAAGAATTGGCAAGAGATCGTCGCACCGTATCAGCAGCCCAAGCTCAGCCACAGCCTCTGGCAGGTCGCGAACACCTTTATCCCATACGCGATTATGCTCTACCTTATGTATTTGTCGCTCGGCGTATCGTACTGGCTGACGCTGCTGCTGTCAGTACCAGCCGGTGGCCTGCTCACCCGCATTTTTATTCTGTTTCACGATTGCGGCCACGGCTCGTTCTTCAAGAGCCAGCGTGCCAACAATATTCTGGGTATTATTTGTGGGCTGTGTGTGTTCACGCCCTACTACCAGTGGCGCTTCGAGCACGCCGTGCACCACGCCACCTCGGGCGACCTCGACCGGCGCGGGGTTGGCGATATCTACACGCTGACGGTGCGCGAGTACCTTGAGCTGTCGCGCTGGGACCGCCTGAAATACCGCCTGTACCGCAGCCCGGTGGTGATGCTGGGCATTGGGCCCTGGTACACCTTCCTGATCTCGCAGCGCTTTGTCAACCCGATCTCGCGCCGCCGCGAGCGCCTGAGCGTGTATTTCTCGAACCTGGCGATCGTTGTGATTTTGCTGGTGATGTGGGCCACGATTGGCGTTCCGGCCTACCTGATGATTCAGCTGCCGGTGGCGTTTTTCGCCGGGCTGGGCGGCATCTGGATGTTCTACATCCAGCACCAGTTCGAAGGCACCTACTGGGCCGAGCACGAAGAATGGGACTACGCCACCGCCGCGCTGCGCGGCAGCTCGTACTTCAAGCTGCCCAAGGTGCTGCAGTGGTTCACCGGCAATATCGGCTTTCACCACATTCACCACCTCAGCTCGCGCATTCCAAACTACGCGCTGCAGCGCTGTATGATGGAAAACCCCGAGTTTATGGACGTGACGACCATTACGCTCTGGTCGAGCATTAAATCCCTGCGCCTGAACCTGTGGGATGAAAATCAGCGCCAGCTGGTGAGCTTTGGCGACCTGAAGCAGCTTAGCCAGCAGCAGCGCATCGCCTGAGGTGACGGCTTTGTCATTGTGTGGGGAAAGACGCGTGGTATAATATATCACAAACGTTGCCCTGGCCCATCGGGCCGGGGCAAATCGTATTCGACGAGGAGGGTGCATGAAGCCCTACATCGGTATTTCCTGTGGCGCATTCCGCGACCGCGACTGGTGCCCGCCCGCAAATTTCCTACGCAAAAACTACACCGACGCAATCATCACCGCCGGCGGCCTGCCGCTGATTATTCCAGTGCTTGAAGACATCGAGGTACTACGGGCGCTGTACGATCGCATGGATGGCATTCTGATCTCGGGCGGCGGCGATATCGACCCGCGCTTCTACAACGAGCCGCCGCAGGCCGGGCTTGGGCCAACCGACCCGATGCGCGACGAGATCGAGCTGCCGCTGGCGCGCTGGGCGATTGAGGAAGGCAAGCCATTGCTCGGCATCTGCCGCGGCTCGCAGGTTATCAACGTCGCGATGGGTGGGACGCTGTATCAGGATATTCCTTCGCAGATCCACACGCAGCTGGTGCACGACAGCTCATTCACCCGCCAGGATTGGACCTATATGGCCCATGAGCTGCAGCTTGAGCCCGAGTCGAAGCTGGCGCAGCTGTTCGGCACAAACTGCATCATGACCAACTCGCTCCATCATCAGTCGCTGAAAGATCTGGCGCCGGGACTGCGCGCAGTAGGCTGGGCGCCCGATGGTGTGGTCGAGGCGATCGAGGGCGCGGGCGAGGGCTTCCTGGTTGGGGTACAGTGCCACCCCGAGGCGCTCCAGGGCGCGGCCGACACGCGCTGGCAGGCGCTGTTCCGCGATTTTGTGGAAAGCTGCGCGGTGGGTGCGCCAGCGCTCTAGCGCCACCCGACAAGTTCAGAACCCGCCGATGGGTGCTTCATGCGCTACGCGAGCCGTCGATATCGACGGCTCGTGTGCGTTGGTGCCTGAATGCTATCGGCCACGCCGGCGGGAGGGCGCAGGCGGCTCGGGCAGAAGTTCACAGCTTCCACCAGATTCAGGAAATGTCAGACCAAAGCTGCGCTTGAGAATTTCGCGCACGGTTGCCTCATGCGCCTGATCGGCGATCAGCGTGACGGCAATGCACTGTTTGGCATCGAGTGGATCGCGCTCAACCGCGACCCGCTGCCAGTATGGCCAGCGCCGCAGCGTCGTCAGGATGCGGTTCTCGGCCGCCCCGCGCAAAGTGAGGAGCATCTCACCAGCCTCACTGATAGCCAGAGTTGTCATAGCAAAGTGTCCTTTCCTCGAGATCAGCAGCCGCAGCTTGTACCCACGACCAAGGCCTTCTACGAACGGCGGCCGCCACCACCATAGCGCCCGCCGCGCTGCTGGCTGTCATCGCGGGGGCGCGCCTCGTTAACCGTCAGCACTCGCCCGCCCACTTCTGTTCCGGCCAGCCCCGAGATTGCAGCCATTGCTTCTTCGTTATTGTCCATTTCGACAAAGGCAAATCCGCGCGAGTCGCTACTGAATTTATCGCGAATGATCGCCACCGAGGCAACCTTCCCATATGATGCAAAGGCTGTCTGGAGATCGTTTTCATTAGTTTCGAACGAAAGATTGCCAACATAAAGCTTCATGAGATTTTCCTTACCCTATATGGCCTGAGAGCACAGCGCATTTCAAACGCGCCGTGGGTTTATCGTCGGAAAAGCCAGTGCGAAACAGTGGACTCTCCCAAAAAAATATTTCGATATGCCGCCCAACATTCTTTGCGACAATTGCCGAAATATTTCTCGCGCACGGTTGCCGCGCTGGCAACACGAGCCAGGCAGCAGAAGCTACGCGGGATGAGGGTGGGTTGCTATTGCAAGCGCGGCCGGCACCGTGCTCGGCTTCTGCCAGCAGCGAAATGAGCGTCGCAAGGCTTGCCAGGATCGCGAAGCCAGCAAGTATGGCGGCGAGATCAGGCTGGGGCGAAACTGGGTTATGGGAACCAAAACGCGAGTGGGACGCTGCCTGGCAATTGAAACCAGCACGGCGTAACACAGTGGCGAGGCATCCATAGCGCCAGGTGTTCGCATCAGTGGTCCTTTCGTATCACGAACCGCTTGATCCGAATCAGGCGCCAAGTGACGGAGTTGAGCCGCGCTTAGAGGTTAAGTAAAGTATAGCACAGATCGCAGGTGCGTGCCGACTATGCTGGCCAGGCTAGCAGCACGATGAGGAGCGCAGAAGCAGGCATTCCAGTAGCGCGAAGCGTCTGTCGGCGGGTGCAAGCGGCTTTGGATGCGTCGTTCGATACATTCTGTTGCTTCGCACGAGAGCCGCGAATGCTCTTTGCAGCAGCTTTACGCACGGTGCAGCGAGTAAAAGTGGCTGTGCGGGATCGGCGTGGCGCGCATGCTCTTTACGGGCAGGGAAATCGTGCGCGACCAGCCCAAGGCTGGCTACCGTTTGGCAAGCGCCTCGCTCACACAGCGCAGCAGCTCTTCAAGCTCGAAAGGTTTGGAGATAAATCGAGAGAAGCCGGCGACAATCTGCCGAACGGCGCTCATGCCAATCACTGGAAGGTCCGACAGGTGTTCGTCGCGTTGCAACTCAGCGCACAGCGTAATACCATCCATGCGTGGCATCATTACATCGGTAAGGACAAGATCAGGGCGTATCTGGCGGGCAAGCGCAAGTGCATCACATCCATTGTGGGCAATCAAAACACTGTAGCCTGCGTCTTCTAAAACATCCTGGAGCAGATCAAGGATGGCCTGCTCATCGTCTACAATCAACACAGTGTAGTGCGACAATTGGACGGATTGCGATGTGCTATGTTGTTTTTGCAAGGTCATAACGCGCGCGCTCCTTCCACAGGCGACACGATGGCTTGCCGCCCATCAGCGCTGTGTAGCAGATCGCATTGCGCTCCTGCTTGGTGGCATGTTTCACAAAAACGAAACGTAGTGTTAGTTGATGGGAGCAGCTGATGCCCGAGCGCATCCCGCTGTCACTCCTCAAGAGCATTCCAGGCCGCCGGCCCTTAACGAAGCGCTCTAGTCAGGCTGGGCTGAATGCTCACGCATCCAGGCATTGCGCCAAACTCTGCCAGACACGATAATGGATGCTGTATACAAACCAGGCGTTATATCACGCCATTGGGCGCGTGTGAATATGCGGTCAAGCAAAATCCTATAGCACAGACCGTGCCACAGCCACCAGCATATGGCCTGCGACACCTGTGCGATATCTGTGTTATACTGCGTGGCACCACTCGCTGCCCACCCACTCCCACCATCCGAGCGATGCGCTCGATCATATCGCTCAGCGCCTGATTAGCACCCAAGCGGTTCGCGATAGCTAGGACCGTTATGGAGCGCCTGGGCGCTGTTCTTGTCTCCTCGACCATGCTCGCAGCATTGTCGTTTTGATGATCCTGCCGCAGATCGAGCCACGACGCATCCTCGCTGCATCGATTGTTCCAGCGCACAAGGCGCCGGCGTCGGCGCATCCATCATTTCTGCCTGTAACGAGGCGGCGCTCGAAAAGCGGCCGGCGATGCACCGGCTGCCACAGCGCCTGATATAGCGATGTGTGGTGGGCAAAACCCGTTCCACACAATCGCGCAGTACCCACCTTAGAAAAGGACCACTCAAGCACTATGCCGAAGCAGCTACATTTCAACGAAGAGGCCCGGCGCGCGCTCAAGCGCGGCGTCGATGTCGTGGCCGATGCCGTCAAGACGACGCTTGGCCCGCGCGGCCGCAACGTCGCCATCGACAAGAAGTTCGGCGCGCCGACCGTCACCCACGACGGCGTCACCGTCGCCAAAGAGATCGAGCTCAAGGACCCGTTTGAGAACATGGGCGCCCGCCTGCTCGTCGAGGTTGCGACCAAGACCAACGACGTCGCCGGCGACGGCACCACCACCGCCACCGTGCTGGCCCAGGCGATCGTCACCGAAGGCCTGAAGGTTGTGGCCGCTGGCGCCAACCCCATGCTGATCAAGCGTGGCCTCGACAAGGGCGCTGAAGCGCTGGTCAACGAGCTCAAGAGCCTGGCCAAGCCCGTGCGCGACCGCGCCGACATCGCGCACGTCGCCACGATCTCCGCCGCCGACCCCGAGATTGGCGACCTGATCGCCGAGGTGATGGAGAAGGTTGGCAAGGACGGCGTGATCACGGTCGAGGAAAGCAAGGGCATCGCCTTCGAGAAGGAATACACCGAGGGCATGCAGATCGACCGCGGCTACATCTCGGCCTACTTCGCCACCAACCAGGAGCGCATGGAAGCCGAGCTGGACGACCCCTACATCCTGATCACCGACAAGAAGATCTCGGCGATCAATGAGATCCTGCCAGTGCTGGAGCTGGTGGCACAAAGCCGCACCCCGCTACTCATCCTCGCAGAAGATGTCGACGGCGAGGCACTCGCCACCATGGTGGTCAATCGCCTGCGCGGTACGATCAACATCCTGGCCGTGAAGGCCCCCGGCTTCGGCGACCGGCGCAAGGCCATGCTACAGGACATTGCCATCCTGACCGGCGGCACGGTGATCTCGGAAGAGATCGGCCGCAAGCTCGACAGCGCGACGCTGGAAGACCTGGGCCGCGCCCGCAAGGTAGTGGCCGACAAGGACAACACGACCTTTGTCGAGGGGCACGGCGACGAGACGGCGATCCGCGCGCGCATCGAGCAGATCCGCTCGCAGATCGAGACGACGACCAGCGACTTCGACCGCGAGAAGCTGCAGGAGCGGCTGGCCAAGCTGGCCGGCGGCGTGGCGGTGCTCAAGGTTGGTGGTGCCACCGAGCCCGAGCTGAAGGAAAAGAAGCACCGCGTCGAGGACGCGCTGTCGACGGCGCGCGCTGCGGTTGAGGAAGGTATCGTCCCGGGCGGCGGCGTGGCGCTGATCAACGCGCTCGGCGCGCTGGACGGTGTCAAGACCAACAACGACGACGAGCGCTTTGGCGTGCAGATCCTGCGCCGCGCCCTCGAGGAGCCGATGCGCACCCTGGCCCGCAACGCTGGCGAGGATGGCTCGGTGATCATCGACACCGTGCGCCGCACCCAGAAGGAGAAGGGCGCTTCTTACGGCTACAACGTGCTCAGCGGCGAGTTCGGCGACATGCTGGAGCAGGGCGTGGTCGACCCGGTGAAGGTGACCCGCTCGGCGGTGCAGAATGCGGTTTCGATTGCGGGCCTGCTGCTCACCACCGAAGCCCTGATCACCGACATCCCCGAGGACAAGCCGGCTCCGCCTATGCCGGGCGGGATGGACTATTAGCGCGGCGGCAACGTTCGCCAATACAAGTTACGCGGGCGCCTATTCGGCAGAAGGTTCGGGGAGGCTATTTCAAACAAATCTCTCTACTTGGCACTGGTTGCCAGACATCGTTCTGGCAGAAGAGACGCCTCGCCACACCCAAGCTCATACCCCGCCAACATTTTGCGGCTGTGTACGCCGTTCGTACACGTATCGGCATACTTGGAGGAAACGATGAATCTTTATATTGGCAACCTTGCGCACGAAACGACCGAAGCCGATCTTCAGGAAGCCTTTGCCGCCTTTGGCAATGTCGCTTCTGCCACAATTATCAAGGACAGGCTCACGGGCGAGTCGCGCGGCTTCGGCTTTGTGGAAATGCCAGACTCAACTGAAGCACAGGCCGCAGTGAACGGTTTGGCAGGAAAGGATATGCGCGGGCAATCCTTGATGGTAAGCGAGGCACGCAAACGTTCCGACGAGCGGCCCAGCAGCGGCGGCGGCAACGAGCGCAACCGACGTTTCTTCTAGAACGGGTGCGCCGCATCACGCGCCGGGCGAGATGCGAACCGGCCAAGCAAGCACAAGCCATTGCCAGCCCACCATCATCGGTTGGGCTGGCTCGCGGCTGTGGCATTCGGGCCGCAGCGGCTGAAGTATTTGTACGAGCACGCTACATGCGCGCCGAGCACGCAGGAGCACCCTATGCTCTTTTTCGTCTGGTTCGACGACAGCCCCAAAAAGCCGACGCTGGAAAAGCTTCAGGATGCCATCGCAGCATATGTCGAGCGATTTAAAATCGCTCCCAGCCTGTTACTCGTAAATCCTGCCGATAATCTGGAGTTCGCCAGCGTTGTGGTGCGCTGCGAGCGCACTGTGCAGCCGAACACCTTCTGGCTCGGCTATGAAGACCGGCCCGAGCCAAGCATCGCCTGATCTGGCGCACTGTTCGGGCGGCGTGGAAAAGGCCGTAGTATGACAGCACAACAACAAGCATTCCCCTGGCGATCAAGCTCGGGGCGCACCGAGTGCTACGAATTTCGCATTGCGACATCTCCCATGGAGTATATTCGCGGCGTGGTGATCGCCCAGGAGGGGCGGGTGGCAAGCGGCGGCTATACCGCCTACATCGAATACTTCAAGCATGGCTTTGCCCGCCAGCAGTGGGCCGGCCAGATCTTCCCGGCTGCCGAGCAGGCCCAGCACTGGTGCGAAGACGCGATCGCGCAGCTTCAAAGCCGCTAGCGCGTGCTGGCGGTACGGAATTCTCAGGCGCTACCGACTATGAGGCGAAAGGCAGCACATACCAGAGCATCACAAAAAAGAAAGCCGCGCTGCCTGCCAGCACCGCCAGGTGCCATATTTCGTGCGTCCCAAAGTATGGCGGAAACGGATTGGGCCGCCCGCTGGCAAAGACGAGCACCCCAACGCTGTAACAAAGCCCCCCAAGCAGCATCAGAAGCACTGCCCCAATG
>LJCR01002999.1 GCA_001399705.1 Kouleothrix aurantiaca | reverse complement strand
GCTGCGGATGGCCAAGGGCACAACGACGTGGCGAGCGGCTGCGCCGGGCCTGCCGCCAGTGGCGGTGTACGGGCTGACGGTTTCGCCGGCGGCGCGCACGCTTTACGCGGCGACGCACGGGCGCGGTATCTGGCGGCTGCGGCTCCAGTAAGCGCAATCTGGCCATAGGGAACGCAAGGCGCGTGGCATTGCCACGCGCCTCGGCGTGTGTTCGGGGAACTTCTGGCCGCGCCGCGGCGTCCTTACCGCACGCTGTTTGCGGAGAAAGCGAGATTGCGATGCCTGCAGCTATGTGCAACCGAACCAAGCCACAGAGAATACACAGGCCACCGCGAGAAAAAACAAAAATTTGGTGGCCGCCTATTGTTGCCTGCCTGGCTGGCGCGGTGCTGCTGGCCGGCTGCGGCACGCCCGAGCCTGCGGCAGTCGCCACCAGCGCGCCTGCATCCGCTGGCCAGCAGGCGGCGACGCCAGCGCCCCCGCCCACCAGCGCGCCGCTTGCGACAAGCATGCCTGAGCCAACCCTGCCGGCACCTCCCGCCACCGCGACACTCCCGACGACGAGTACCCCAGAAGCAGCTGCCGCGCCAGCGAATGACTCGCCGCGTATCGAAGTGACGCCTGCCTCAGGCGCAGAGCTGGCGCAAGATACGCCCGACGCCGCGCCAAACCCTCGGGCAACGCAGCCGCCTGCGCTGGGCCGCCCAAGCGCGGTGCCCAAGCCGCCTGCCCGTGTGGCACCTGCCCCCACCGATGG
>LJCR01002998.1 GCA_001399705.1 Kouleothrix aurantiaca | reverse complement strand
GTGCAGGAATGCGACGGCGTAGACCAGCCAGAGCTGGCTGGCGGCGTGCACTGGCAGAAGCAGCAGCAGCACCGCCGCCGACAGCAGGTTCGCGATGATCATGGTGCGGCGGCGATCCCAGCGATCCACAAACACACCCGCCAGCGAGGCGAACAGCAGTCGCGGCAGCGAGAGCGCGATAAACGCGCCGCCGGTCGCCATGGCCGAGCCGGTCAGATCGTAGATGAACACCGGCAGCGCGATCAGCATGGCCCAGTCGCCGGCGAACGAGATCATGCCGCCAAGCCAGAGCAGCGCGAAGTTCCGGTTGCGAAGCGGTGCAAGCATTGCGTCCTCGCTAGTTCAGCTCGGCGCTGCGGGCAGGCACATAGGCGGCGGGCTCGGGGTTAGCATAGCGCGCCAGGCGCGCGCCCAGGCTCAGCAGTGCGTTGGCGATTGGCCGCGCCACTCGGTGCAAACTATCCGGCGCGCAGCTGGCAGTCAGCCGGCGGCGCGCGGCGTTGGCGCGCTCGGAGCGCAGTCGTTCCGCAATATAGTCTTGCTCAAGCTCGATTCGGCTGTGCATTTTGGGCCTCCTTGTGATAAGTGACATTCAGCATGTCACTTTCAATCAACTTGGTGGCGATAATATCACAGCACTAGCAGAATGTCAATACTTTACTAGTAAATATTGCCATATTCATTGAAAAATCTAATCGGTGCTTGGGGAATATTTTCAGCCCGCTGATGATTATTGCTATCTCGATGAAAATAGGAAG
>LJCR01002997.1 GCA_001399705.1 Kouleothrix aurantiaca | reverse complement strand
GTTCAGCGCCGCAACTGTGTCGTCGGAAAGCGGGGCCAGCTCGCCGCCGTTGGCCAGCAGCTCGTCGGCGGCGAGCACACCCGGGCCACCGGCGTTGGTCACAATCGTCAGGCGCGGGCCAGCCGGGCGCGGCTGCTTGGCCAGCACCTCGGCCATATTAAACAGGTCGGCAATCGAGTTCACACGCACCACGCCACAGCGCCGCAGCGCCGCATGCAGCACCTCGTCGCTGCCGATCAGCGAGCCGGTGTGCGAGGCCGCCGCCTGTGCCGTCGCGGCGGTGCGCCCGCCTTTCAGCACAATGATCGGCTTGCTCAGCGCAACCTCGCGCGCGGCCGACATAAACGCGCGCACGTCGCCAATCGACTCCATGTAGAGCAGGATGCTTTTGGTGTGCGGGTCGTTGCCGAGGTAGTCGATCAGGTCGCCCCAGCCCACGTCGAGCATCGAGCCAACCGATATAAACGCGCTAAAGCCGAAATGCTCGCGCATGCTCCAGTCGAGAATGGCCGCGCCGAGCGTGCCGCTCTGGCTGATAAACGCGACATTGCCGGGGCGGGCGATGCCGGTGGCGAGCGAGGCGTTCAGGCCGGTCGTTGGGCGCATCACGCCCAGGCAGTTCGGGCCGATGATGCGCAGGTTGCCCTGGCGGGCCTGCGCCAGCACGCGCTGCTCCAGCGCCGCGCCTTCCGGCCCGGTTTCGCGGAAGCCCGCCGAGATGATGATTGCCGCGCCCACGCCAGCCGCAATGCACTCGC
>LJCR01002996.1 GCA_001399705.1 Kouleothrix aurantiaca | reverse complement strand
GCCCGGCCCATATATCTGCGCGGAGTGGGAAAACGGCGGCTTTCCGGCCTGGCTCACGGCTCAGCCCGGCCTCGAGCTGCGTGTTGATAACCCCGCCTACCTCCAGGCGCTGCGCCGCTGGTTTGATCGGCTGCTGCCCACGCTGGCCGAGCGCCAGACGACGCGTGGCGGGCCAATCATCCTGTGCCAGATCGAAAACGAGCACTGGGCTTCGGGGCGCTACGGCCACGACGACCACCAGCGCACGCTGGCGCAGGAAGCGATTGCGCGCGGGATCGACGTGCCGCAGTATACGTGCATGGGCGCGATGCAGGAGTGGGCCGAGTTTCGCAATGGCTGGAGCGGCATTGCCGAGAAGCTGGTTCAAACACGCGCCACCTGGCCCGACAACCCGCTGATTGTCTCCGAGCTATGGAGCGGCTGGTTCGACAACTGGGGCGCAAGCCGCCACAGCCACCGCAGCGCCGCCAAGCTTGACATGACGCTGCACCAGCTCACGGCAGTTGGCGCGAGCGGCTGGAGCCACTGGATGTGGGCGGGCGGCACCAACTTTGGCTACTGGGGCGGGCGCACCGTCGGCGGCGACACGGTGCATATGACAACGTCATATGACTATGATGCGCCGGTGAGCGAGTATGGCGGGCTGCGCGAAAAGTTCTTTGTTGCGCGCCGCCACCACCTCTTCATAGCAACGCTGGGCGCGCAGCTCAGCGCCGTGCTGGCCGACGCGCAGCCCGGCGGGGCGCGCGTGATTGCGCC
>LJCR01002995.1 GCA_001399705.1 Kouleothrix aurantiaca | reverse complement strand
CCATGGAGATGATGCTGGCCTCGGCGGCGAACTTATCGACGGCCTCGGGCTGGCCGTGCACGTAGATGCGGAAGTTGCCCTGGCCCTGCGGGTTTGAATAGTAGGCAATGCCGGTCACATAGCCGTCATGCTTCAAATACTCTTTGAACTCAACCGGGGTGCCCTTGCGCGACGTATCGGTTGTGCTGGGGTAGATTTTGCGCGGCTGCCACGTTGCCTCGTCACTCATCGCATCCTCCCTTTGTGTGTCAATTTCTTATCTAAACGCGGCCTTGGCCGGTTTTCGCGGACGGCGCGTAATTACAGGGTGTCGTTTTCTGGCATGAGCAGTGGGGATTGCGGAGAAAGCAAACGATTCGCAACGAAAAATACGCACCACGCATTACGCACTATGCTCTTGGCTCTGTAGTGCGTAGTGCGTAGTGTGTAGTGCGCAGTGCGTAGTGATTTACTGCGCGCCAATCGTGCTGCGCAGCTGCTCAAGCGGCACGCCGTCGAGGCAGCGAAAGCCGAGGTAGCCATAGGCCTGGTTGGCGAGCAGCGGGTAGCGGCGCGTTGCGTCAGCGCCGTCGGCGGTGGCGTAGAAGCTGCCGCCGCGCACCACTGCGGGCGCGGGCTTCTGATCGGCTTCGCCGGGAGCAGGCCAGGTGGCGGCGAGCACGCCCGCCTGTGTGTAAGGAAGGTAAAGCGAGCTGGTCCATTCCTGCACGTTGCCAGCCATGTCGGCCACGCCGTCGGGCGTGCGATCGGCGGGGAGGC
>LJCR01002994.1 GCA_001399705.1 Kouleothrix aurantiaca | reverse complement strand
GGCACTGCTGGCCGCGCTTGGCGTGGCCCTGGCGATCTCGATCTACTCAGTGATTGATGGCGCGGCGGTGCAGTTGGCCGCGCCGCTGCCCTACACGATCGCTGTGTTCCTCGCCACGGTGCTGGCGCTCACCCCGGTGATGCTGCGGCGCTACCATCCTGCGACGCTGGCGGCAGAGTGGCGCGCAAACTGGCCACGCATTCTGGTGACGGGCGGGCTGGTGCTGCTGGGCTACGCAATGGTGCTGGCGTCCTACCGCGCCGGGCGGGTGGGCTACGCGGGCGCGATCCGCGAGGTGAGCGTGGTGTTCGCCGCGCTGATTGGCTGGCGCTGGCTGGGCGAGGGCTTTGGCCGCACGCGCATTGTTGGCGCGCTGCTGATCTTTGCTGGCATTCTGATGATTGCGGCGCTTGGATGAGCGGTGTGGGGTGAAAGGGTGAGCGCAGAACCAAGAACCTAAGGTCAGTGAGGGTTTAGGGTCTGGGGTTTTGGGATTGAGCTTGCAACCTGTCAACCTGTAACCCTGAAACTTTCAACCTTCCGCCCCCTTTGCGATCTTTGCGGTAAAAGTATTTCGTCGTTCGTCGTTCGTCGGTCGCCATAAATCCAAAATCTCCGTGCCTCTGTGCCTCTAACACGAAAATAGAACCGAGAACTAAGAACCAAGAACCGTTCGCGTTCTATTTTCATCCATCAGGGTGCGGCGCAGCCGCATGGACATCTGTGGTGATCTTTCGGTCGTCGGTCGTCGGTCGTCGG
>LJCR01002991.1 GCA_001399705.1 Kouleothrix aurantiaca | reverse complement strand
GGCTCGGCTGTTCCAGCGAAAGGCACCACAAACGCCTGCACGTCGATCGGCACCAGGAGGCGCGGCTCGCGCAGCAGGTCGCGATCCCAGGTCGCCACCGTGCCGATGTCGAGCTTGGCACGGGTCAGCGCGCTCCAGGCCGCCGTCGTCTGCGCCTTCAGGATCTTGTCGGGGTTGTAGCTCATTCTTCACCACCCGCAAAGCGCGCGCGCAGGTCGGCAAAGGCCACGCGCGGGCGAAACGTGTCGAGGAAGCTGATTGGCGGCGCGCCGGTCAGCGTGCGGTCGGCAAACACGGCGCGGTAGGGGAATTGCAGCATCTGCAAGGCAAATTCGGCCGCGTCGAGCGAGGAACCGAGATCAGCAGCGGCCACGGACGTCATGCGGCGGGCCAGCGCACCCATATGCAGCACGCCGGGCGAATTCGGGCGAAACGGCACGTCGACGGTTTTGTGCGGTTCCAGCCGCTCGCCGGTGGTGGCGTTGAGCAGAACGACCTGGGCCTGCGTGCGGCCGTTCGCATCTACCTCGTCGACGCCAAACTGGATGCCGGCGCGCGGCTCTTCGATATGCACCACCTGCGGCACGCCGTCGAACAGCGCCAGCAGCACGGCCGGCGCCAGCCGCTCCAGTCGCAAGAGGTTTAGCTTTTGCATCGGCATATCCTGCGCGTCGCCAACCTTGTCGTCGTTGATTGGCGTGCCGAGCCGCAAGTTGTCGACGGCGTAGCCGCGCACGTGGATGCCCGGCCAGCCCGAAAC
>LJCR01002993.1 GCA_001399705.1 Kouleothrix aurantiaca | reverse complement strand
GTTCCTGTTCGGCGGGCGCGACCGGCTGCTGCGCTTCGATATGAGCGAATATGCCTCGGCCGACGCGCTGCCGCGCCTGATTGGTACGGCCTGGAAGCCCGACAGCGAGGGCGAGCTGACGCGCCAGGTGCGCGCCCAGCCCTTCTGCGTGGTGCTGTTCGACGAGCTGGAAAAAGCGCATCGTGAAGTCTTCGATGCCCTGCTGGGTGTACTGGGCGAAGGCCGCCTGACCGACGCCAGCGGGCGCACCGCCGATTTCCGCAACGCAATTATTATCATGACCTCGAACCTGGGCGCGAGCCGCCGCGAGATGCAGGATATTGGCTTTGGCGCGGCTGGTCGCGCCGACCCGGCCGGCAGCGACGAGCGGCTGCGCGCGCATTTCACCAAGCAGGCCGAGCAGTTCTTCCGGCCCGAGTTCTTCAACCGCATCGACCGAATCATTGCGTTTCGCCCGCTTACGCTCGACGCGATGCGCCTGATCACGCGGCGCGAGCTGGGCAAGCTGCTGATGCGCGAAGGCGTGGTGGGTCGCAACCTGCTGGTCGAAATCGACGACGCGGTGATCGAGCGGCTGCTGGCGCAGGGCTTCCACCCGCTCTATGGCGCGCGCCCGCTCCAGCGCGAGATCGAGCGCATGGTCATTCTGCCGCTGGCGCGGCTGGTGGTCGAGCGCGACCCCGGCCCTGCGCAGGCGCGGGATTCGGCGGGCCACCTGCTGCGCTTTGGCGTGCGCGATGGCCAGATCGCGCTGAGCCTG
>LJCR01002992.1 GCA_001399705.1 Kouleothrix aurantiaca | reverse complement strand
AGCAAACCGTCTGCTTCCCACGCGGCGATCTGCGCGCGCATCGCATCGAGGCGCATCCCATTCGCCCGCGTGAAGAACATGCGCTCGCGGCTGGTGTCGAACTGTTCGTCGTCGGCGGGGCAGAGGTGGCGCGTCACCCAGTCGATGCGCGGCGGCAGGGCGTTGAGCTGTGCAATCGCGGCGTGGTAGCCGCCGAACGCGCGAAAAGGCGGTGCGGCGTTACGTTCCACGTAGCAGCGGTTGATCGCGTCTGCGTACGGCTCCCAGTCGTTTGCCAGCACGCGAAAACCAAGCTGCTTGGCCATGCGCGCCACCACGCCGCTGCCTGCAAACATGTCGGCGAAAATGCCGCCGGGCGGCGCGCCAGCCAGCTCGATTGCGCGCTGAAGCAAGCCCAGCAGCTTGCGCTTGTTGCCGATGTAGGGAATGAGCTGGTGAAAAACGTAGGCGTCGGTCCACGCTGCGGCGTGGCGTTCTTTGGTGTAGGCGAAGTCGGTTTCGGCCATGCGCGCCCACCAAACATAAAACGAGAGCACCGAGATTATACTGTATCTCGGTGCTCTTCGCGTTTGGGAACGAAAGAAATGGAGCGCTACGTCAAAAGCCTACAGTCTATCCACAGATTACGCAGATTAGGAACCTGATATCTGTGTAATCTGCGGATAATGCCATTTCCCTTTCCAGCGTTGGTATGGCTCTGGAAAGAAACGAGCGGATTAGCCGCCCAGCTCCTTCAGGCGATCTTCCCACTTCTTGATCA
>LJCR01002990.1 GCA_001399705.1 Kouleothrix aurantiaca | reverse complement strand
AGGCATGCCATAGCCGGCGGCTTTCGCCGCCACATCGGCCACCGGCACCTCGCGCCGCTGCGGTACCGAGATCGCGTACTGGTTGTTTTCGCACACAAACACCACCGGCAGCTGGTGGATGCCCGCAATGGTCATGGCCTCGTGCCACGCGCCCTCGGCGGTCGCGCCCTCGCCAAAAAACGTCATTGCCGCAACGCCCGCTTCTCGGGTGATGCGCAGGGCCCACGCCAGCCCCACCGCGTGAATCGGGTGGCTGCCCACCGAGCTTGAGCCGCTAACGATCCGCAGGGCGCGGCTGTTGAAGTGACCAAACATCTGCCGCCCGCCGCTGGATGGGTCGTCGGCGCGGCCAAGCGCATGGAGGAAAATGTCGCGCGGCGTCTGGCCGAGCGCCAGCGCCAGCGCCATGTCGCGGTAGTAGGGCACCACATAGTCCCGGCCGGCGTGTAGCGCCAGCCCGCAGCCAAACTGCGTGGCCTCGTGCCCGGCCGAGGTGATCACAAAATGCGCCTTGCCCTGGCGGCTCAGCAGCCACAGCCGGTCGTCGACGGTGCGCGACTGGATCATGCCGCGCAGGGCAGCCAAAACCTGTGCGTCGCTCAGGCCCAGCGCGCCGTGGTCGCCCTGGAGGTCGTGCGCGGCGGGGGCGGGTTCGTTCATCGGCGGCCTCTTGAGAATGGGTGGATCGCGGCTATTGTAGCATTTCCTGCCCGCGCCGTTGCGGCGCACTTTTCCAATACAGCGCGCCGCCGGGGTGGTAT
>LJCR01000299.1 GCA_001399705.1 Kouleothrix aurantiaca | reverse complement strand
TCGAGCGTGGATTTGCCGATGCGCTCGGCGCGGTTTTGCAGCTCGTCCAGCGCCGCGCCGAGCGCATCGACAAATGGCTGTGGCGCGGCCGGGCCGCTGGCCTGGTAGCTTTGCCAGGCTGTGGTCAGCGCGGGCATCTGCGCGGCGACCTGGCCGGCGCTGCCGCCCGCGCTGACGTCAAAAATCTCTTCCGCCGCCACTTCAAGCGCCGCCAGCTGCTCGGGCACTGTGCCAGGCCTGGCCCCAGTTGGGTTGAACAGCACCAGGTTGAGCTGCTCGTCGTCGGCGCTGTCCTCGATAATCCCAAAGTTGGCGGCATACACCTTATGCTCGATGCTGCCGTCCATGAGCGTTTCTTTTACCAGCACACCATGGTTGGTTGGCCCAGACGGCGTGATAGTTTTCTGGCTCAGGCTCAGCACTTCGTCGACCTCATACACCACGCCGGGCAGATTTTCGGGCTTGAAGACCTGGCCAAGCGCCGGGTGCGCCGGCATGATCAGCGCCGGGGGCGCGCCATCTTTGCCGGCCAGCCATGAGCCTTCGTGGCTGGCAATCTTGCCATTCGCGTAGTTGCTGACGTCTTCGCCCAGGTAGTACACACTACCGTCATCGGCCTGGGCAAAGTAGTCGTAGGCGACCTCAACCAGCTTGCCGTCGGTGTAGGCCACAAACTGGGCGATGCGCGCCTCGATCTGCTGCCCGTTCCACGCGATACTTTTGGTGTCGGGCAGCAGCGTGACTTCGTTGCGCGAAGGCTTGCCGCCTTCCTGGCCCAGCGCGATCGTTTGCCCGGCCAGCGACACCGGGTAGAGCGGGTTGGTGATCTCGGTCGGGTGGGTGAAGCTCGGCGCGCCATTGGCGGCGACAGCGGTCGGGGCTGGCGCGGCGGCAGGGGGAGCGGGCGCGCTGGTTGGGGCGGCGACAGGCTCACTCGCCGGGGCTGGCATGTTTGTTGAAGGCGGCGCACTGCTGGGGGCAGCGGCAGGCGCGCTGCCTGGCGCAGCGGGCGGGCTGGACGGCTGCGAGCTACAGCCAGCGACCAGGGTGGCAGCTATCAGCGCCAACACAAGCCGAGCACGATGCATCGTAACCATCAGGCGTGCCTCCTTACGCGCGGCGCTACTGGTCGGCCAAGTAGCTCACCATCACGCCGGCCGCGTTATAGAGCGCGGCGTCATCGCGCTCGGTGTCGTTCCAGATATTCGGCGTGCCGATATTCGGGAACGTGCGCATCTGCCCCGGCGCGATCGTGCCAAAGATCTGGTCGTGGTCCTGGTTGCCGTTCAGGCTGCACAAATTCCAATCTTCCAGGCTGATGGTTCGGTCGCCAACGTTTTGCAGCGTCACTACCTCGGTGAGCTTGTTGACCGACACGATCCGCACCGGCGTGTTTGGCGCGCTGGCCGGGTTCGGGTCGCTCTGGCAACCATCGTACAGCGCGGGCGGCAGCGCCGAAGTGGGCTTCAGGTTCGAGGCGAGCGGCAAGTAGATGCTTGTATCCGGCGCGCCACCGGGCGTGGGCGTCGTGAGCGGCGTGGCGGTTGGCGTGACGGTTGGTGTGGTAGCCTCGCACAGCCCTGTCTGCTCCACGGGCGCGGTCAGGTCGTACACCTTCTGTGAGGTGTCGTGGTTGTACGCCTGATCTTCCAGCGCCAGCGCAGCATCGCGCGCCGCGATACAGTCGGCCCGGCCGAGGTGTATGAGTTTGGTCAGCACCAGCGTTTCACCCTGCGGGTCGTTGAGCGCGCCGATCTGGAAATTACCCACACCCGGCGCATAGTACTTTTGCTGAGTACCCGCCTCGCCCGGGCTTTCTTCGTTGATGATCACGACATTGTCGTAGCAGCTCACCTGGTTGCACACACGCTGGCCGACCTTGTCGACCCACCCGCAATCGCCGATGATTCCTGGTTCATATGCCTGGATGAATTTCTGCGTGCTGACCTGCGGATTGCCGGGCAGCACCCATCCACCAAGCGCCTTGGCCACGCCTGCCTTGCTCGACAGGCCGGCGAACCAGGTGTCCGGCGCATCTATGAATTTCCCGTTCTTATACTGCGCGGGGTACTCGCCCAGATTCCAGGGGTTGCCGAACGTATCCTGGGCGTGAAACGCCAGCTCGGCCTCGGTGAGCACACCCTGCGAAAAATCGCGATCCCAGAGCACCACGGTTTTCACGCCATCGACCACCTTGGTCAGGTCGGTGACGGTGAAAATAACCTGATGGTCGACGAGGCCGCTGCCGTCGTTTGCCACCCCCTCCAGCACGAATTGCGTTCCAGGTATCAGTGGGTAATAGGTGCCGTCGACTTTCGGCGTGCTGGGGAAATTGCTGGCGCTGAACTCCGGCGCGACGTCACAGATCGGGCTTGCGCCCGCGAAAATAGCCGCTTTTTTCGGTAGCGGCGTCGCTTGCCCGGCGCCAGCGCCAGGCACCTGGGCAAGAAGCGCCAGTATCAACGTCGCCAGAATACTCGCCAAAGCCGAACGGCCGCGATGCTGGCTCCACATGGTTTTCTCCTTGTGAGGGCGAATATGGTGTGATGGCGAGGAAATGCGGAGAGTAGGCCCCTCCGCATTTCCCGGCCGCGAAGTGTCTCAGCCTCACGGTGCCGGTGCAAGCACAGGCGTGGGAACCGCCGCGCGCTTGCGGCCAAAGCGCAGGTACAGCGATGGAACCACAAACAGGTTGAGCAGCGTTGAGGTGATCAGGCCGCCCAGGATCACGATCGCCATGGGGTATTCGATCTCGGCGCCCGGCACATCGCCAGCGACGACCAGCGGCACCAGCGCCAGCCCGGTCGCCAGCGCCGTCATGAGGATTGGCGACAAGCGCTCGACCGCGCCGCGCACAGCCAGATCCAGCCCGAAAGCTTCGCCCTCGTAGCGCTCCAGGTGCTGGTAGTGGTTGATCAGCATGATCTTGTTGCGCGCCGCAATGCCGAACACGGTCAGGAAGCCGATCAGCGAGCCGAGCGAGATCACGTCGCCGGTGAAGTAGGCCGCCAGCACGCCGCCAACCAGCGCCGACGGCAGGGTCAGGAAGCCCAGGATCGCCAGGCGCAGGTTGCCGAACGAGGCCAGCAGGATCAGGAAAGTGCCGAGCGCGGCGGCCAGCGCGAACAAAAGCAGCCGGCTTTGGGCGGCCTGGCGCTCGGCATACTCGCCCAGCACCTCGGTGTGGTAGCCAAGCGGGAACTCGACGCGGCCCAGCCGGTTGTTCACTTCGGCCATCACCGCCGACAGGTCGCGCCCTTCCACATTGGCGCTCACGTCGATGCGGCGCGACGCGTTGTCGCGGTAGATCACGCTTTGCGCCGGCGCGATCCGCACGTCGGCCACGTCGCCCAGGCGCACGACGCCGCCGTTGGGCGTGTTAATCGGCAGGTTCTGGATGCTCGACACACTGTTGCGCGTCGCCGGCGTGCTCCACACGTTCACATCATAGGCCTTGCCGTCGCGGAAGATATCGCCAATCTCTTCGCCCGCCAGCAGCACGCCCGACGCGCGCCGGACATCGCCGGGCTTCAGGCCATACTGCTGCGCTTTAGGCAGGTCGACCTCGACCTGCACCTGCGGCACCTCGGATTGCAGCTGCACATGCAGATCGACAATGCCGGGGATGTCTTTCAGCGCCTTTTCGACTTCGTCGGCCTTGGCGTGAATGCCCTTCAGATCCGGCCCAAAGATCCGCACCACAAACGTTTCGCTCGATCCAGTCAGCACCTCGTCGATGCGCTCGTTCAGGTAGGTCTCGACGTTATGGAACAGGCCGGGGTAGCTGTTCACCACCTCTTCAATCTTCGCCACCGTCTCGTCGTAATCGACCGACGGATCGATGCTGATCCAGTTTTCGCCAAAGTTGACGCCGTTCAGCTCCTCGGCCAGCAGCGCCTGCCCGATGTGCGAGCCAAAGTTGCGCACGCCCGGGATGGCGCGCAGCTCGCGGCTGGCCTGGGTGACAATGCGCTGTTCTTCGGCCGCCGAGGTGCCCGGCTTGGTGATCCAGTGCATCAGGAAGTCGCGCTCCTTGAATTCGGGGAACAGCGACTCGCCCATCAGCGGGAAGACCGCCATACCAACCACAATAATCAGAGCCGTGGCGAGGAACACCGGGCCGGGCCGCTGGACGATTCTCGTCAGCAGCGGCTCGTAGATCCGGTGGAGAAAACGCACCAGCAGCGGCTCGCGGCGCTCGATGTGGGCGTTCGCCAGCAGCAGCAGGCACAGCGCGGGCGTAACCGTCAGCGCCACCAGCATCGAAAGCAGCACCGCCAGGCCATACGAAATTGCCAGCGGCTGGAAGAACGCGCCCGACAGGCCGCCAATGAAGAAGATCGGCAGCAGCACCACCGCGTCGATCAGCGTGGCGTGGATGATCGCCTGGCGCACTTCCAGCGACGCCTCAAGAATAATGCTCGCGGTCGATTTCGCGCTGCCATCCTTGCGCGCCTGGCGCAGCCGCCGCACAATATTTTCGACGTCGATGATCGCGTCATCCACCACCACGCCGATGG
>LJCR01002987.1 GCA_001399705.1 Kouleothrix aurantiaca | reverse complement strand
CCTGATGCGAGCGCCGCAGCGTCCGCCCGACCTGGCGGGCCAGCACGCGCACGCGCGGCGCCTCGGCCACCCAGTCGAGCGGCGCGCCGCTGATGTAGCTTTCAATCGCGTAGCTAAACGGAATCGCGCTCAGGCTCAGGTCGTGCGCGATCAGGCGCGGCACTGGCAGCGTGGTGCTGTTGAGCGCGCGCAGCCACGCCACCTCGGCGGCCAGGTCGCCTTCGGGCGCGAGCACCAGCAGAATGTGGCTGCTGGCGGTGCTGATGCGCGCCTCGATGCGCGTGTTCGAGCTGCTGTGCAGCGCGGCGGCGCGTGGGCGCAGATTTAACGGCCCAACGATCTGCGCGGCGTAGTCGCCCAGGTGCGCCAGCGCGCCCCGCCGCGCATCGGAATAGCTCGCGTCCTCGGGGTCGATATACTGGTTCAGGCTTTCCCACATGCGCCAGAGCATAGCACGAGCCCGCCGCCGATGCAAATTGGCGGCGGTGGTATACTTGCCGCGCCCCACAAACGCATAATCGGGGTTGTGAAGCCAGGTTGCGGAAAGGAAAGCCATGGCGGCGCTAAGCATGGTGCTGGTGGGATTGGTCGCGCTGGAGCATGTCTATATTTTGTACATGGAGATGTTTGGCTGGGAAACGCCGCGCGTGCGGCGCAGCTTCGGCACCACGCCCGAGTTTGCGCGCGAAACGCGGGCGCTGGCCGCGAACCAGGGGCTGTATAACGGCTTTCTGGCGGCTGGGCTGATTTGGGGACTGCTG
>LJCR01002989.1 GCA_001399705.1 Kouleothrix aurantiaca | reverse complement strand
TGGCTGCGCTGCCGGGTTGTTTTGCCGCGCCCGCCAGCCCTGCATGCCTCGCTGCGCAGGGCTATGTTGGCGCGCCAATTGCGCCCGCCGCCCATCCGAATGCAATCGCATACGCTCTTTCAAGCGTAGCGGATTTGTTGCGGGGCCGGGGCGTACCGCCGCGCGCTGAAGCCGAGTTCGTGCCTGGCCGGCCGGGCGATTCCGAAAAAGCTGGCATCGCGCAGGCCAACCTCGTGCGCGTGGGCTGGTACCTTTCGCCGCTGGGTATGCTTCTGGCGCTGCTTGGCGCGGCGCTGTGGTACTGGCGCGGAATGAATCGCGCATCGTGGGTGTTTCTGGTCGCCAGTTTGGCCAGCACCTTCTTTTTCGTGCGGCTGAGCTATGGCACCACCGACCTCACCTACATCTACATTTTGCGGCGCTACATCCCACTGGCCTACCCGGCGCTCAGCTTATGCGCAGCCTATGTGCTGGTCGCGCTGGCGGGCTTGCAGAAGCAAGCTGCGAGCACTCCGGCCCAGGCAGTTTCTCGTTTCTCGGTTTCTGGCTCGCGCTTGATTAGAACAAGCGTTGCCGCGCTGCTGGTGCTGGCGCAGCTTGCTTTTTTCGTTGTAACAAATCGCCAGCTCTTCCAGCATGTCGAGTATGCGGGCGCGCTCGAGCAGCTTGCCGCGATTGCGGGCGAATTCAAGCCCGGCGATGTTGTGCTGTTCCGCGGCGAAGGGCGCGACACGCCCGACCTTGTGGCAACGCCGCTGAAG
>LJCR01002988.1 GCA_001399705.1 Kouleothrix aurantiaca | reverse complement strand
GCGGCCGGGCAATCTCAGGAGACGCATATGCATTCTCCCACCGATCCGTGGGTGCAGAAGTGGCGCATCTACCAGCAGCTGCTGCTGCAACGCGACGGCCCGGCCCTGCCGGCGCTGCTGCGAATCATCGCGCCGATTGCTGCCCCGCCCACACCGAAAACGGAGGCTCGTCGTGTTTGAAGGAAGCACCGTCATCACCCTGACGGGCAAGCAGGGCCGGGTCGTTGCGCCGCCGGCCAGCGCTGACCCCGATGGGCCGCGCGTGTGGGTGCGTATCACGGTCGATTTCGACCCGCGCCCTATCTCGCTACGGTGCGCCTACCACCCCCGCGATCTGCGCGAGGTGCATCATGCCTGATCTCGATTTGTACCACCTGCTGATTCAGCAGATGCCCGTCGGCACCTTCGACGGCGCGGACTACACCCGCCTGGACGCGGTGTGGCGCGTGCCCCACGACGGCAGCGAACCGACCCTGATCGGCCCCTGGCAGACCTGGCCGCTGACCACCCCGGCGCGGATGATTGCCAGCGAGCGCCAGCTCCACGAGATGCAGACGGCGCTCGCGCAGCGTGATGCGCTGATTGTGCGACTCACGCAGGAGCTGGAGGCCGCGCGACGTGTGCCGGCGGGGGTTGCAGCGGCGGGGACGGGGATGGACGACCCCGAGCCCACGCTCGGGGAGCAGGTCACGGCGGCGTTTGAAGAGACCACGCATGCGCTGGCAGGCATGGCACCAGCGATGCGCGCTGCCGTCGAAAGC
>LJCR01002983.1 GCA_001399705.1 Kouleothrix aurantiaca | reverse complement strand
GCGGACGAGTGGCGCGAATTCCCAACATGGCCGCCGCCCGCGCAGATCGCGCCCTTTTGCCTGCATGGCGGCCTTGCGCTGAGCCGCGACCAGCCCGCCGACGCCCTGCCCGACCGCTTCCGCTACGACCCGAGCGACCCCACGCCCGTGATTGGCGGCGCGCGCCTGAACAGCCCGATAAACGGCCCGCAAGACCAGCGCCCGCTGGAAGCGCGTGCCGACGTGCTGTGCTACACCAGCGCCCCGCTCGACCGCGACGTGGATGTGATTGGGGCGGTGCGGCTGGTGCTGTATGTGCGTTCCAGCCTGCCCCACACCGATTTCCTCGGGCGGCTGTGCGATGTGCATCCCGATGGCCGCTCGGTCAATATCTGCGAAGGCTTGCTGCGCCTCGTGCCGGGCAGCGGCGCACCCCAGCCCAACGGCAGCCTGCGCATTGAGATCGACATGTGGAACACGGCGGTGCGCTTTCGGCGCGGCCACCGCATTCGTTTGCATGTGGCGAGTGGCGCGCACCCGCGCTGGAATCGCAATCTCGGCACCGGGGAGCCGCTGGCCAGCGGCACGGCCATGCGCGCCGCCGACCAGACGATCTTCCACGATGCCGAGCATCCTTCGGCCCTGATGCTGCCGCTGTTTTAGCGGAGGCTGAGCGCGCGCGTGCTGCCGGCGCGCTGGTCGAGCACGTACACCGTGCTATCGCCCGGCATCCACAGCACCGTCGCACCGCTGCTGAACTGCTGCACCACCGCGCGCCCGCCC
>LJCR01002982.1 GCA_001399705.1 Kouleothrix aurantiaca | reverse complement strand
CGTCGCGCGCCTCGCTGCGCAGGAGCTGCAGTGGCTCGTGCAGCCGCGCCAGCAGATCGCCGGGCGTGAGCAGCCGCACGCGGGCGGCGGCCAGCTCCAGCGCGAGCGGCAGGCCATCCAGCCGCGCGCAGATTTCGGCGACGGCGCGGGCGTTGGCGGCGCTGAGCTGGAAGCCTGGCAGCGCCGCGCGCGCCCGTTCCACAAAGAGCGCCACCGCCGGGAAGGCGGCCAGCTGCTCCAGCGCGGGCAGCGGCGCGAGGGGCGGCAGCGCCAGCGGGTTGACCTGCACCACCTGCTCGACGCCGAGGCGCAGCGCGGCCCGGCTGCTCACCAGCAATTTTAGCCCGCGGCACTGCGCCAGCAGCCCGGCCAGCAGCGGCGCGGCGCTGAGCAGCGGCTCGAAGTTATCGAGCACGAGCAGCACGCGCCGGCCGCGCAGGTGATCGCGGATGCGCTCGGGCAAAGGCTGGTCGGCGGCTTCGTGCACGTCCAGCGCGCGCGCGATCTGGGCAAGCGCAAGATCGGCGTTGTCGCCGGCGTCGAGGGCCACCAGCACCACGCGCTGTTCGGGTTCGGCCTGGCGCAGCTCGGCGGCCACGCGCAGCGCGATCGCGCTTTTGCCAACGCCGCCAGTGCCCGTGAGCGTAACGAGCCGCGCATCGGGCCGGCGCAGCAGCGCGCACACATCCGCAATTTCACGCTCGCGGCCGATCAAAGGCGGGTATGCGCGGTGCGGCCCGGCTGCGGCAGGCTCGGGGCTGG
>LJCR01002986.1 GCA_001399705.1 Kouleothrix aurantiaca | reverse complement strand
TACGGCGAGTGCGCCACGCCCGACGCGCCGTGGCGGCGCACAAAACGATCGGGCAGGCCGCGCTGCACCGCAATCGACAGCTCGCCGCGCGCGAGGTCGTGCAGCAGCAGCATGCCCGCCGAGGTTTCCAGCACATGCAGAATAACATCCAGCGCGTTGGTCAGCAGTTCATCCAGATCGGCGGCCATGCTCACCACGGTGCCGATCGCGCCCAGCGCCTCCAGGCGGTACTGCTGCGCCTGCATCTTGGCATGAAGCTGGGCATTGTTGATCGCGCCCGCCACCAGATCGGCAAAGGTTTGCAGCATCTGCAAATCGTGTGCGCCGATGGCTGGCTGGGGCTTGGCGTGGAAAAGCTCGAGCACGCCGATGATTTGCTTGCCGATGTGGAGCGGAATGAGCACTGCCAGGCTGCTGGGCGGCACTTGCGTCAGCAGCGCGCGCATATCGTCGGCGGTGCGCTCGCTCACACGCCCGGCCTGCTCGGTGTAGCGCCCATGCCCTTCGACCACCAGCGCCTCGCCGCGCTGCCAGATCAAGCCGATCAGCCCTTCGCCGGGCCGCAGGCGCAGCCGTTCCATAAGCTCAGGATCGGGCGCGGCTTGCAGGCCATAGAATGATTTCAGCTGCAGCGTACCCTGCTGATCGTGGAGCCACAGCAGGCCGGAGGCCGCGCCAGGTACGACCTGAACGACGCGCTCGATCAGCGTGGCAATCAGCTCGTCGGGGTCGAGGGTGGAGATAAGCTTGGTTGAAACGTCA
>LJCR01002984.1 GCA_001399705.1 Kouleothrix aurantiaca | reverse complement strand
CCGCTGGTGTGGCGCTTGCAGAAAGATCAGGGCGGGGCAGGCACGCTGGGTGACCTGGGCGCGCATATCATCGATCTGGCGCGCATGCTGCTGGGGGAAATCACCGACGTGAGCGGCATGCTCACCACGTTCATCAAGCAGCGCCCCGTGCTGGCCGGCACCACTGGCGGCCTTGGCGCGGCTGGCGGGCAAGAGATGGGCGATGTTACCGTGGACGATGCGGCGCTGTTTATGACGCAGTTCGCCAGCGGTGCGATTGGTACATTTGAGGCCACGCGCTTCGCCAAAGGCCGCGCAAACTACAACGCCTTTGAGATCAACGGCAGCAAAGGCAGCATCACCTTCAATCTTGAGCGCATGAACGAACTGAATGTGCTGTTCGACGACGACGCCAGCGATGTCAAGGGCTTCCGCAACATTCTGGTGGGCGACGGCGCGGCGCACCCGTATATGGGCGCGTGGTGGCCGGGCGGGCATATCATCGGCTGGGAGCACACCTTCACCCACGGCGTGTACGACCTGATGAACGGCATTGCCGCTGGCGAGTCGCCTGCCGCGACCTTTGAGGATGGCGTGCGCTGCCAGGCGATTCTCGACGCGGTCGAGCGCTCGTCGGGCAGCCGCCAGTGGGTTGCGCCGGATTACTAGCGCGACGACTGACCACCGACGACTGACCACCGACCGCGTTTCTGTTGCCAGCCTTTGCTGATAGGAAAACGCACGACACATGTTGTGTGCGGTTTTCGCGCTACGCGCGAAAAC
>LJCR01002985.1 GCA_001399705.1 Kouleothrix aurantiaca | reverse complement strand
GGGCTATTGTAGCGCAACTTTGCCGGCGCGCGTCGCGCTCGGCTCAACCGCGCAGGGCGGCAAACGGTGATAGTGCCGCCCTCGACGTGCCTGCCAGCTGTTCGCCGCTGGCGCTCTGCTGCTCTGCAAAGCGGGCTGCGCAGCACGCGGCGCGGGGGGGAAACAGGAAGCCCGGCAGCACCGCTGGCACATGCCGGCAAGGATGCTGGCACGAATTGTCGCGCCAGCCTCGGCCGTAGCGACGTGCGCCACACGATAGTAGTGCGCTTATTTACCATATTTTAACAATTTCGTGCCGCTTGCTATGGCCTTGAACATGGAATGAGCATTTTTCTCTAGGCGTTGAGCAGGCCGGCATGCTATCGTAATGCCAGGTTAAAGAACGGTTAACACTGTTCCGCAGCCAAACCTTAACAACCGACGTTCACGCCGATGCACCCGCACAAGCGGGCCGCATCTACGGCATCGCAATGCGGCGCCGTACCGTCGACATCCTGCCCGCCGTTTGTTACCAGCCCTTTACACGGACTATCTCGCACGACATCTACAAGGAGTTACAATATGAACACTCGCATCGAAACACCCGAAACTCCGCGCGTGAAGAAACGCCGCGCCCGCCCGTTTGTCGCCTTTATCGGTACGATAGGTATGCTGATCTGCCTGCTGGCAACGATCTTTGCCGCCCCGGCGGCGCAGGCCGCGCCAGTGGCGGCCAGTGGCCCGCTGGTGCTGGTGCAGCCTTCGACCGGCGGCTACCTGGGC
>LJCR01002981.1 GCA_001399705.1 Kouleothrix aurantiaca | reverse complement strand
CTCTCGCTGTCGCGGTACAGGCCGCCGAAGATCCGGCGCACCGGGATCGGCCCACCAGGTAAGCCCATCAGCAGGTGTGTGGCGCCGCCGATGAAATCGCGCTGGTCGCGCTCGCGCTCGGCCCATTCTTGGGCCTCATCCTGCTCGGCCTCCCAATTGGCCATCCAGCACTCGCAGGTGTGCGGGTCGCGGGCGTCGCCCGGCTTCTCGCCCCACGCCCATCCGCAGTACCAGCACGGCGTTGTGGAGGAGACGTGGTCGCCCTCGAGCACCTCCTGCAGCGGCCGCAGGAGCTTCGATGGCCAGGTTTGGCGGTGGCTGCGCTGATAGATGCGATTCCACAGCTGATCAGCGACGTGGTAGCCGGCCCACGTCCAGGCATTGGGGTCTTCGCGGAACGCAGCCGATGCGCGCCAGTAGAGCGCGCGGCCTAGCAGGACGGTCACTTGCGCCTGGTGGGAGCGAATCAGCAGCCGCTCAATACCGTGAGCTGCCTGCAACCGCAGCCGCAGCAATCCGTACTTCGGCCCCTCCAGGTGGCGAGCGCAGCGCGGGCATCTGCTCTCGTTGACGCATTCGCAGGTATCGAAGTCGGTCATGGTGCCCGGGCCGAGGCTCGGTGCGCGGCTGCCTCGCGGGCTGGGGTCGAAGCTCGACCAGGCGCCGCCCGCGCCGAAACATTTGTTGCAGCGGTCGGGCCACTTGAGGTCGTAGGCCTCCTGACGTGCAAGCGCACGAATACAGGCCTCGGAGTGAATAATCT
>LJCR01002980.1 GCA_001399705.1 Kouleothrix aurantiaca | reverse complement strand
GCGGCGCGCAGGTCGGCATTTTCGACGCCGACATCTACGGCCCGAACGTGCCACTCATGCTCGGCGTGCGGCGCACCGCGTCGGCGTCGGGCTTGCTGCCGATTGCGCGCGCCAAAACCGAGCCATATATTCCGCCAATGGAACGCTTCGGCCTGAAGGTTATGTCGATTGGCTTGCTGGTTGGCGAAAACGACGCGGTTATGCCCGACCCGCACGACGCCGGGCGGATCGTCACCCAGACGCTTGGCGATGTGCTGTGGGGCGCGCTCGACTACCTGCTGATCGACCTGCCGCCCGGCACCGGCGAGCCGCAGCACAGCCTGGTGCGCAGCTACCAGATCGACGGCGCGGTCGTCGTCACCACCCCGCAAGACCTCTCGCTGCTCGACACCTCGCGCTCGCTGGGAATGTTCCGCAGCGCCAGCGTGCCAATCCTGGGCGGCATCCAGAATATGAGCTTTATGATCTGCCCGCACGGCGGCGAGCAGATCGAGGTGTTTCATCACAGCGAGCGCACCTGGGCCGTGCGCGACGCTAGCCTGCCGCTGCTCGGGCGCATCCCCATGGATATTGCGATCAGCCGGGGCATCGACGCCGGGCACCCGCTGGTGCAGGCCGCGCCCGGCAGCGCCGATGCCGCCGCATTCGGCGCGATCGCCGCCACGCTCGACACGATGCTGCGGGGCTAGGCACAAAAAAGCGCGGGCACCTGCCAAAATACTTGACAGCTGCCCGCGCCGGGTGGCGGGGAGGGTGGGATTCG
>LJCR01000298.1 GCA_001399705.1 Kouleothrix aurantiaca | reverse complement strand
GGCCAGCGCGACGCTGCCATCGCCCGTGAGCTTGCCATACACCAGCATGTCGCCGTCCGCGCCGCCGAGCCGGTAGCGCAAGGTGCAGCGCCGCTGGCGGCCATAGTCGACAAGCTCGGGCTCGCAGGTGTCGGGCGTGTAGGTGCCCAGCAGCGAGGCCAGGTGCGCGCGCATTCCTGCACCGTCGGCGGCGCCGAGCAATTCGGGCAGCTCACCGTCGAGCGGGTAGGCGAACAGCACCATTGCTAGCTCGGGCAGGTGGGCCACTGGCTGCGCGCACCAGCGTAGTTCGGGCCGCTGGGCGACTTGCCCGGCCAGCGGGGCCAGCCGATGCTCGAAAAAGGCCGCGCTCGCGCTCGCGTCGGCAAAAAGCTGGGCGCTAACCAGCGCTGAGCTCGCCATCTCGCCTTCCACTGCGAGGATGTAGCGCGCCACACAGCCTTCGCCCGGCGTATACGTGCCTTGCTCAAGCTCGCAGCCGATGATTGCATAGCCGGGCTGCACAGCGAGCGCGGCCTGCACATGCGCGAGGATCGCGGCTTCATCAAACGCCACCACAATGCCTGGCAGGGCGTGCCGGAGCGCAGGGCTGGCTAGCGGATCGTAGGCGTGTTCGGCCATCGCCGGAATAGCCGGCATCAGGGCTGGCGGACTCATGATGATCCCTTTCCCTTTGTCTTTGCTGTAATGCGGTGCTGCGAACCATCATTTCAAACAAAGGATCGTCACTATTCAATTAGTGGTTAGGCAGTGGTGCAAGTGTACCATGCTGCGATGCCATTCACAAGCATTCCAAAGCCATTTCGCCCGGATGCTGCTTTGAGCTTCGGCAGGCCACTCAGCGGTGCTCTATCACGCCCAAAGGTACCGGGCCGATGGCAAGGAAATTACTAGCCGTACCAGTACTGCGGGCTGCGACGTTTCCCAAGTACCACCCGCATGGCACCGTTCAGAGAAGAGAAGAAGGAGGCACCCTATGTTGACCGATGGCGTGATCAACCCGTGGAAGGCCGTTGCTGGCTTGCCGCCACTGCTGTATGGCATGTTGCTTTGCATGAAGCTGCCGAACGCAGCGCTGGCGCTGACTGCGCTGGTTGTTGTGCTGCTGGCGGCCCTATGGCTCATATCCTACCAGGACTATTCGCTGTGGGCTGCGATGCCCTCGCTGGTGGGCGGCGCGCTGCTGGTGATCTGCATTGCAGCGTTGCTGGGCGGCGTTTCGGATACGAGTTTTGTGCCAATTTCGCGCGAGGTTACCGAGCTGTGGTTTGTGTGCGGGCTCGCGCTGGGGTATGTAGGCTGGGGCATTTATGAATCGCGGCGTTCACAGTGAAATTCTAATACTTGTAGTACAATATACGTCCTGCGAAAATAAGAATGCCTTGATGCGGGTGTGGTACAGCATGAACAGTGCTGTGCCGCGCCCGTTTTGTCGCTCTGCTGCACATCCCAACGGCAAAGCGGCATCGCGCCTTACCATCCATACATTGTCGTTGCATTGTCGTTTGCTCCTGTGACTTTCTGTGCCTGAAGTCGTCATAACTCGGTAGAACGGTTTGTTTACAACCCGCACGCGCCTCGCCTTTGCGCCGCACACAGCTCGCTGCCATTTGGTGGGCCTGCGCTGCGCACACCGGCTGTGGTGCCTGGCCGATCTTGCTGCGCCGCTGTTCCCGTTGGGAACTATATCTTTTTGGAGCGCAACGATGCCGAAAATCCTTATTGTTGAAGACGAAATTATGAACCGCGATATGCTTGCGCGCCGACTCGCCTGGGAAGGATATGTCGTTGCTATTGCGGCAAGCGGTGAAGGCGCGCTGAGCACAGTGCGGGACGAAGCGCCGAACTTGATCCTTATGGATCTGGGCCTGCCGGGGCTGAGCGGCTGGGAGGCGGCGCGCATTCTGAAAAACGACCCGGCAACTGCACACATCCCAATCATTGCTCTGTCGGCATTTGCATTTGCCGAAGACCGGACGCGCGCGCTTGAGGCGGGCTGCGACGATTTTGAAATCAAGCCTATTTTGTTTAAGCGCCTGCTACTGAAAATCGATCAGCTTTTGCTCGGAAGATTGCAATAGCATAATGGTTTACACTGAATTTTCGGGAATTGCGCGATTAAGGAACGTCTGAAACTGGCCCAACTTCTCTTGCCACAAGGTGTTTTCCGCATTCTGATGCGGATTGATCCCTTATCAACACCAACTTCTCTTCAGCTTGGCCACTTTGTTGTTTGTGCGTACCCGCAACGTATTCGGTGCGGCTTGGTGCCCGCCGCTGTGGCGTGTGTGGGTTGCATCACCATTTTTTCCGTGCTACAATCGCTGCCACGCGCCCCGTTGCGCCTGCAAACTGCGCCTCCCTCTTGCAATGCCTTGTGGCTTGGGATATAATACTCTTCAGCTTTATACATTATAAAGCGCTGTTTTGCCTTCGGAACGAACTAGCACCCTTCCACTCGTAAAAGATTACACTTCTAGTCATCACGCTGACTCACCAGCGGGAGGATCGACATGGCAAGCATGAGCCTGCAAGCGGCCTACGATCAAGCTCGGCAGTCGCTCGAGAGCAACGACACCGACCGCGCGATTGGTCTGGCACAGCATATTCTCGATCAGCAGCCCGATAATCTTGAAGCGTATCGCATCCTTGGCGAGGCGTATCTTGCGAATCGGCAGCTCGATCGCGCGCAGGAGTCGTTTGAGCGCGTGCTGCGCTCCGACCCTGAAAATATTCCGGCCCACGTTGGGCTTGGCATTACGTCTGAGCGCCAGGGCCAGCTTGAGCGCGCCATCGCCGAATTCGAGCAGGCGCTGGAGATCAAGCCTGACATGACCGAAATTCGCAGCCAGCTGCTGCGGCTCTATGCCGATGGCTGGGGCAGCGAAAATGCACAATTGCGCCTGAGCCGTGCCGGCCTGGCGCGTTTATATGCAAAAGGCCATATGCTCCCGCAGGCGATCTCGGAATTTCGCCAGGTGATTGCTGATAGCCCGCAGCGCTTCGACGCTAAGGTGGCACTGGCCGAAACCCTTTGGCGCGACGGCCAGGACGACGAGGCTATCGACCTGTGCCGCGAGATCGTCGCTGAGCGGCCCGAGTCGCTCAAGGCAAACCTGCTGCTTGGCTACCTGCTCAAGTCGTCGGGCCAGCCTGAGGGCGAGCGCTACTGGGATGCCGCCAAGCGGATGGATCCATACCAGGGCGTTGCCAGCGTGCTCTTCGATCCGCTGCCCGAAGAAGCCAAAGAGGATCCGACCATCGAGGAGTGGGACGAGGCCGCCTGGCATAGCCGGCGCGCTGCTGAGCAGCAAGAAACGATAGCTGCGACGCGCCCGATGGAAGCGGTGACGCCAGCCGGCACGGCAACCGAATCCGCTGGCCTCTCCTCTTCATGGCTCGATCAGCTTACGTCTTCTTCCTCGGGGGCATTGCCCGAAAGCGCCCCGTCATCCGCTCCCAGCCCCGAAATGGACGATTTTCTGGCCAGTTTGCTGGCCTTCGACTCACCGTCAGCGCCCGCCCAAACGCCGACGCCGGCAGCTGAACATGTGCCAGGTGCCGATGCGGACATGGCGCCGTTCTCGCTGGCGGATCTGGGGCTGTCGGATGACGAAATCAGCGGGCTGAACGACCTGGGCACACCCGCAACGGAAGAAGCACCGGCGGCTACACCCGCACCAGGCGACGAGCCGAACATGACGCCGTTCTCGCTGGCGGATCTTGGCCTTTCCGACGAGGAAATTGCCGGCTTGGGCGGCCTGGGCAGTGCAACACCCGCACCCACGCCTGCAGAGCCCGCGCCCGCCGACGACGATATGGGCTTGACACCATTCTCGCTTTCTGAGTTGGATCTTTCCGACGAAGAGATCGCCGGTCTGGAGAGCCTGCAATCCCCACCCAAGCAAAGTTCCCCGGGCGCAGGCATAGACGACCTGCCTGCGGATCTGCAGCCCTTCTCAATGGACGAAATCGACATCGACAATTCTATGGCCGATCAGGATGTGGGTGGCCTGCCATCTTCCTTGCAGCCATTCTCACTGGATGATGCAGGCCCGTCTGCATCGCGCAGTTCGCTGTTCAGCGAACCCGATGCGCAGGAATCTGCGGGTGGTGATTTCGACGACGATGCAGCGGGGGAGGGGCGTGGGTACAGCTGGCAGGAAGCATCGCAAAAATCGGAGCCAGGTTTCGTCAAATCGCTTTCGAATGAGCAGCCGAACACCGAAAAATCGATCTTCTCGAAGCTGAAGCAGAAGTACGAAACTACCGAGCCGCCCGCGCCGCTGCCGGTTCCGGATGTCTCGCTTGAGCCTGAAGAGCACCTGGGCTTGTTCTCGCTGGATGATGTCTCGCTGCGCGATGACGATCAGCTAGCAGGAGCGCCTCCTGCTGCTCCCGCGCCTGAAATCGAGAACCTGCAAGATGCGCTGAGCAGCGGGCAGGTGCAGCCGTTCTCGCTGGCGGACCTGGGCTTGTCGGCTGAAGAAATCGCGGCGCTGGAAGGGACCACTGGCTCCACC
>LJCR01002979.1 GCA_001399705.1 Kouleothrix aurantiaca | reverse complement strand
ACCGCCGCCACCGCACCCACCGCAGCCGCTGAGCCGAGTGCAGCCGCCGAGCCAACTGCTGGCACCGCCGCTCAGCCGACCGCCGCAAGCAGCGGTGGCGCAGGCGGCACGATCAAGATCGGCTCGAAAGACTTCACCGAGGAGTTCATTGTGGCCGAGCTGTACGCTCAGCTGCTTGAGAATGCCGGCTTCACCGTGGAGCGCAAAATCAACCTGGGCGGCACGCCAATCGCGCAGGCCGCGATCACGAATGGCGACATCGATCTGTACCCCGAGTACACCTCAACCGGCTTGCTGACCGTGCTGAAGCAGCAGCCGCTGAAGGAGCCAGGCGAGATCCTGGCCGCCGTGAAGAAGGGCTACGAGGATCAGTTCAAGCTCACCTGGCTCGAGCCCTCGCCATTCAACGACACGCAGGGCCTGGCCGTCACGCAGGCGACCGCCGACAAGTATGGCATCAAAACCTACTCAGATCTGGCGACCAAGGCGCCCGAGCTGACGATCGGCGGCCCGGCCGAGTTTGCCGAGCGTGAGGATGGCATCAAGGGCTTGCAGGCCACCTACGGCGGCTTTCAGTTCAAGGAGTTCAAGCAGCTTGGCACCGGCCCGCTGCGCTACGACGCCCTGAAGGGTGGCGATGTCGATGTGGTGGTTGTGTTCACGACCGACGCGCGCATCGCGGCCGACAAGCTGGTGGTGCTGCAGGACGACAAGACGCTCTACCCGATCTACAACATCGCGCCGGTGATCCGCCAGGATACGC
>LJCR01002976.1 GCA_001399705.1 Kouleothrix aurantiaca | reverse complement strand
GGTCGGCGCGATCAACATCCCCGCCACCGGCGAGCTGCTCCATGCCGCGCAGGGGCAGGGCTGCAGCTACAACGGCCGGCGTGCGCGCGTTTCGCCGGTGGCGCAGCTGCGCGACTCGCTGCTGGTGTGCACCGACGTGGCCAGCATGCCCCGCCACGGGCGCGGCGCGGCCTACGGGCGCATGGCCGCCGCCACCAGGCTGCAGCGCACCTGGGGCGACGCCTACGGCTATGTGCTGGTGGCCACCGGCCGCGCCGAGGTGATGATCGACGCGATTGTGAACCCCTGGGATGTCGCCGCGCTGTTCCCGGTGGTGGTCGAGGCCGGCGGCACGCTGACCGACTGGAAGGGCACGGCGACGGTGCGCGGCGGCGACGCGATCGGCACGAATGGCCTGGTGCTCGATGAGCTGCTGGCGCTGGTGGGCGAGCGCGAGGCGCCTGCGCTATAATGCGCGCATGAAAATTGCCACCCGGTGGCCGCGCGCCGAACTGCGCACAGCTTTCGCCGCGCCCGGCTTCTGGCACAATCGCTGGCCGCTGCTCTTCGTTCTTGCCCTGGCGGCGCCAGCATTTTGCTTGAGCCTGCTGGTTGCGCCACCGCTGCAAATCGACGTTGGCGAGTGGGGCGACCAGGCCGCGCTCAGCGGCGCGAACCAGCCCGAGCACAGCGCCAGCGAAAGCTACCGCTGGACAACCGAGCGCGCTGAGCTGCGGCTGCCCAACCTGAGCGGGCGCTACCGCCTGCTGCGCCTGCGCGTGCATGG
>LJCR01002977.1 GCA_001399705.1 Kouleothrix aurantiaca | reverse complement strand
CTCCTTGATCATCAGCTTGTCCGTGCGCGCCACCGTCGGCCAGTGGATGCGGCTGGGCGGGTCGCCGGGCGTGTACTCGCGCAGGCCGCCAACGCTAGGTGTGACGTTGATCTGGAGCAGGTCGGCGTGGGCCAGGCCGCCGCGCCGGCCTTGCGGCACCAGCAGCGGTGGCAGGCGCACCAGCGGCGGGTAGATCACAATCTGGCGGGCGTGGGTGTCGCGCCACGAGTAGCGAAACAGCCCGAATGGGTCGCCCAGCGTTGCGGTGAGCGGGCCAAGCGTGTAGACGCCGCGCTGCGTGCAGTTCGCCGTCGTCCGCCACTGCTGCCTGGCCCCGGCAGCCGCAGCCACTACGCGGCGGCCAGTGTAGCCCGGCAGCGTCGAGGCGTCGTCGAGCTCGAGCCAGAGCAGCGGCAGCGGCGCGCGATTTTCAACCAGCCACGCCTCGGCCAGCTCGTCGCCCACCTGCGCCCACTCGGCCAGCAGCTGCCGGCGCAGCGCCACGCGTGGCCCCAGCACGCGCACCCAGCAGCACATCGTCAGCGGCAGCAGCAGAAAACCGTAGGCCAGCACAGACAGGCCCTGGTAGGGCGCGACGAGCGCCAGCGCCAGCGCGAGCGGCCCGACCAGCAGCGCCAGCGGTTGGGCCGGTCGCAGCCGCCCATCCATGCTGAGCCAGCGCCACATGCGCGCCCACAGATTCTTCAGCGAAACGTTGTGCATGGGCGCGATCGTACCACGAAACGGCGGGGCGTAGGGTGGAAAC
>LJCR01002975.1 GCA_001399705.1 Kouleothrix aurantiaca | reverse complement strand
ATCCGCGCCCGCCAGCTGCTGGCCGATGGCGCAATTGGCAGCGTGCGCCACGCGCTTTTTCGCGTGATCGGCAACTCGCGCGCCGACCTGAGCCGCCCCTGGAACTGGTGGAGCGACGCGGCGCGCGGCGGTGGCGCGCTCGGCGCCTATGGCTCGCACCAGATCGACCTGTTGCGCTTTCTGCTGCAGTCCGAAGTTGCCGAGGTCGCCGCCACGCTGCACACCTTCATCGCCGAGCGCCCGGCAGAGAACGGCCTGCGCCCGGTGACCAGCGACGACTACTACAGCCTGCGGCTGCGCTTCGCTAACGGCGCGCTTGCCACAATCGAGTGCAGCGCGGTGGCGCGCACCCAGGAGCCCAACAGCCTGACGCTCTACGGCGCGGGCGGCTCGCTGCGCTGGCTCGGCGGCGCGCTGCACCACGCCGAGGCCAGCAGCGATTTCCGGGATATCACGCCCACCGCCATACACGCCCTGCCAGCCGGCCTGCAAGGCGATTTTCCGCACGGCACGGTCTACCTCGCCCACGCGCTGAGTAGCTACTTACGCGGCGATGCAGGTGCGCTCGCGCTTGGCGCAACCTTTGCCGATGGCCTGAGCAACCAGCGCGTGCTCGACGCCGCGCGCGAATCCGAGCGGCAGGGCGGGCGCTATATCGCGCTGTAGCGGCCACCAACGCCAGCAGGGGCGCTCCCGCACATGCGGGAGCGCCCCTGCCTGTGCCCAAGCAAGAAATCTTACTTGATATCGACCGACGCGCCAGCCT
>LJCR01002978.1 GCA_001399705.1 Kouleothrix aurantiaca | reverse complement strand
GGCGATGGGCTGGACGAAGCGCAGCGCAAAGCAACCCACTTCGCCGCTTATCGCGCGCGCCAATCGCGGGATTAGTGTCGACAAGCCGAAGCGCCTGCCGAAATTTACTTCGGCAGGCGCTTTTGTTTTTGTGAGTACAGTTGGTTGGATTAGCTTTTGCTCTTCGTGCCTTCGTGCCTTCGTGCCTTCGTGGTTGGTGGCTTTGTGCGCCTATGCGTCGGGCTCCAGGTAGAAGCGCAGCGGGTAGCCAGCCGCGCGCGCCGCGCCATGCGCGTGGTAGACGCGGTCGTGCGCTTCTTCGTAGGGCAGCGTGACGACATGTGCCTCGCCGCGATGGTGCGCTTCCAGCATCACCGCCTCGGCCCGGTCGATCGTCAGATCAAACACCGACAGCAGGATCAGGATCACAAAATCCATCGGCGTCACATCGTCGTTTTCGATGATCACCCGATAGGGGCGCTCAAGCTCTTCTTCGCTGGCAACCACAAGCTCGATGTCGGTTGTCGTCTGCGGTGGGGCGACATCAATCGATGGTAGTGTCATAACTGAATCTTTGTGGCAATATGGTAAAGCTCGTCTCATTGGTGCGCGGCTACCTAACGTTTCTGCCGGCCGCGCACCTTGGCAATATTTTTAGGCTGCGCCGACGCGCCGATTCGGCTGAACATGCGCTTCAGCAATGGCTTGCGAATGCTGAGCCAATCGTGCTCAAGCGATGCGTCGCTGCCGCGCTGCGCCGGGCTGTAGCGCTCGCTCACGTATGCAT
>LJCR01002973.1 GCA_001399705.1 Kouleothrix aurantiaca | reverse complement strand
GCGTGGGGAAGCACAGCTCGGGCGCGACCGCGCCACCCTGCTGGAGCGCCTCCAGCATGGCCGGCTGGACATCGACATAGGCCACCGGCGTCGCCACGTCGGGGTGCTGCGCCATCATACGCGCCCAATCGCGGCCCCAGCCGCCCATTCCCACCTGAATAAGTCGCAGTGCGCTCATGATCTCCTGCTTCTCTGTTGAATACGGCCCCACGGGTGCAGCGGCGGATGATAGCGCAACATGCGGCAGGCTGCAACGTCGGCCCGTGGTGCGGGCAACACGCGAAAATGCCCCGGCACCCACGTTTATGTTTACCCGCACGATATTTTGTGCCGCAAAATGCACCGGCGAGAGTCATCGTGCTGTCATCAAACATGGCTATTCGGATGTGACTTTTAGTGCTAGACTGCCTGTCCTTTTCTCTGGAATCTGGTGGCGCTCTGCCCGCTCAACGCAGCCACCAGCGACCCGGAATGGCCACATACAGGGGTTTCTATGAAGCATCGTCTTTGCCAGCGGCTGGCGTTCCTGCCGCACATTCGAACCGCCGCGCCGCAGGCATGCGGGCTGCTGGCCATAGTCGTGGGCGCGCTGGCGTGCGCTCCTGTTCTGCCGGCGGTAGCTGCCCAGCTTCTGCTGACCAATCTTGCACTGGCAAGCCTGCTGATCCTGGCAAGCTTGATTCTGATGGTCGCCAGGCAGCCAGCGGCAAGTGCGCCGGCTTACGCTGCAATTTATATGCGTGAACTTGGTGCAGCCGCCTGCACAT
>LJCR01002974.1 GCA_001399705.1 Kouleothrix aurantiaca | reverse complement strand
CGATTAGGATCTGAGGTCAGTTCTGCTTGCACAGGTGCCGCGCCAAAACTGGCGCGGCACCTGTATTGTTGGGAACGCTGATTTTGCGCGCATGGCGGGAGATCGTGAACACAAAGCGCCGCGCCTAGCTGATCGGCCCGATCGGCTTTTTGCGGTCGGGGCAGCGGATCGCGCGGCCGTGCTCGTCGCTGTGGTAGGTATATGTGCTGCCCGCGTGCGCCAGAACGATCTCGTAGCCGGGGATGCGCTCGGGCTCTGCCTGGCCGGGGCGCGCCGCGCAGCCCAGCCCACGGTCGGGCCAGACACGGCTGCGGGTGGCGACAACGGTGATTGTGTCGGCGGCAACCTGAAGCGACGCGGCAAGCTCGGCCTGCACAAGCGCGGCTGTTTCGTTGGGCGAAAGCGGCGCGGAAGCAGCCGCTGAGCTTGGATCAGGCATAGGCGTGTTCTCCGGTGTTTGGGGCACAGGCGCGGCGCTGCCCGGCGCGGGCGGCAGGCTGGTGGCGCTCGCCGGCACGGATTTCGGCGTGGGCGAGAGTGCTTCGCTGCCCGCCACACCGCAGCCTGCCAGGCCAAGCAGCGCTGCCATATACAGTGCTGGCGCGAGGTTTTGGTAGCGCGGCACAGGCGCCTCCTTTCTCCGGCTCGTCAGCTAGCCGTAAGACGCTTGCGCCAGCAGATTTGTTCCTGCGCTAGCGCGGCTCGCGCTCTTCCAGCCCGCCCGTGATCAGGCGCACGCCGCGATCATAGGTGAAGTAGTTGTAGAT
>LJCR01002971.1 GCA_001399705.1 Kouleothrix aurantiaca | reverse complement strand
GGTCTGCAGCGTGAGGTTCGGTCGCCCGAGCGCCGGGCGCAGAAAGGCGTCGGCGGCGCTCCAGCGGCGGCCACGCTTCTTCTTCACTTTCTTTTTCTCAAATCCATCCTTTTTCGCGCCATTTTATTCTTTTTTTCGCGCCCTTCCGCGCTGTCCTCCTTCTTCTCGCCCGCCGTTTGTGAGCGGGTTGGGCGAGCGCAGGCCGCCAACATGGAGCGGGCCATCCGCGCCGCGAAATTCCGACGCGCCGCCGGCGTACTGTTCCGAGCGCCTGAAGTAAGGCAGTACGTCGTCATAGCCCCAGCCCGGGTTGCCATGCTCGCGCCAGCCGTCGTAGTCGCTGCGATGCCCGCGCACATACATCATCGCATTCATCGAGCTGGAGCCGCCCAGCATCTTGCCGCGCGGCCAGAACTGGGCGGGCGTGCCGCTCGCGGGGTCGGCAGCGGCGGTGTAGTTCCAATCCTGCTCGCTTTTAAACAGTTTGGTGAAAGCCGCCGGGATGCGCACGTCCTGGCGCGTGTCGGGCCCGCCCGCTTCCAGCAGTAGCACGCGATTCGCAGGGTTGGCGCTCAGGCGGTTCGCCAGCACACAGCCAGCCGCGCCGGCCCCAACAATGATATAGTCAAACACATTCGCTCCTTTGCAAAACTCATCGCGCTGCGGTTTACGATGCAGCACGCGCACTATAGCGGCGGGGTGTCGTGCGTGTCTCGAACGGAGCGTGTAGCTGGCAACCTGCCAGACATTTTGCGGCGGGGATCGTTC
>LJCR01002972.1 GCA_001399705.1 Kouleothrix aurantiaca | reverse complement strand
GAAGAGAATTGAGCCACACAGAACACTGAGGACACCGAGTTTTGAGCGCCATAATACTGACTTCTAACACCTGACTACTGCTACAACGCTTTGCGGAAAAACAGCTCGCCCACGCCATCGTTGATGCCGGCGAGCAGGCCGCATTCTTCAAAACCCATGTGGCGGTGCCACGCCTGCGGCTCGGCTTCATTGGCCTGGGAAGAGCTGTACAGCGTACGGTGGCCCTGCGCGCGTGCCCGCTCGCAGACATACCCGAGCAGCGCGCGGCCCACGCCCCGGCGGCGGAACGGCGGCATGACGCGGACGAGCGCGACGTATGGCACCTGCGACCAGAGGTGTTCGAGGCGCAGGTAGCCGGCCAGCTCGCCGCCCAGCGACGCCACGAATACTTCCTGCTCGGCAATTTTGCGCTGCAGAATAGGTGTGGTGATGTACCCATCCTGCCCGGCAAACGCCAGCTCGGCGAGGATGGCCGGGCGCACTTCAATCTCGTTTTCCATTAGCCCTCGCTTTCTGGCGCATAGAAATACACGCGCGTCGGCAGGCCGTCGTCGGGGTCGATGATCTCGCCCTCGAAGCGCATGTCGGCCCGCGCAGCCACGCGCTGCGAGGCCACATTTTCGGGCGCAATCGTCGCCATGACGCGGGGCAGGCCGCATTGCTCTGTACCGTAGCGCAGCATGGCTGGCACGACCTCGCCCGCGTAGCCCTGCCCCCACCACGGCTGCCCAAACATATAGATGATCTCAGGCTCGCTGCCGCCCGGCG
>LJCR01002970.1 GCA_001399705.1 Kouleothrix aurantiaca | reverse complement strand
GCCGGTGATGGTTGTGGCCTCGCTCGCGCCGCTGGCTGGCGCGCTGTTGTTTGTGGCGCTGGCGCTGCCGGGTGTGGGCGCGGCGATTCTCAGCCGCGGCGGCTTGCAGCCGCTGCCAGAAGCAGGTGGCAGGCTGGCGTAATAAATAATCAAGCGTATCCTGAGTAGCGCGACGCCCGTATTGAAGGGTGCGCTTCCAGTTCCCTCGTTTAATTTAACATAATAAGAAAGGACGCGAGCGCAATGCCCGCGTCCTTTCTGTTGGCCTCGGCTTTAGCCTTCCAGCAGCAGCGATTCGGGGTCTTCCACCAGCTCCTTAACCCGCACCAGGAAGCGCACCGACGTGCTCCCGTCGACGATGCGGTGGTCGTAGGAAAGCGCCACATACATCATTGGGCGAATTGCCACTTGCCCGCCAACAGCGATCGGTCGTTCCTGGATTTTGTGCATGCCAAGAATGCCGACCTGCGGCGCGTTCAGGATGGGCGTCGACATGAGCGAGCCAAACACGCCGCCATTGGTGATGGTAAACGTGCCGCCTTGCAGGTCGTTCAGCGCGAGCTTGCCATCGCGCGCGCGCCCTGCCAGGTCGCCAATTTCGCGCTCGATTGTCGCGAAGCTCTTGCGGTCGGCGTCGCGCAGCACCGGCACCACCAGCCCTTCTTCCACACCTACCGCAATGCCGATGTCGTAGTAGTGCTTGATGACAATATCGGTGCTCTGGATTTCGGCATTGAGCATCGGGAAGGCTTTTAGCGCGCCCACGAC
>LJCR01000297.1 GCA_001399705.1 Kouleothrix aurantiaca | reverse complement strand
GATCACGTGGAATAAAGTTGGCTTTCGTATGCATCAGGGTTGCGAAATCGTTGACCGGAACCACGCCAGCATAACGGGCGCTCGGACCACGCGGGGTTGAGCAAGCGCTGACGGTATCACGCGGCACCACGAGCCTTCGTACCACGGTGAAATGCGCCAAACACTGATTGGAATCACATACAGCATAACAAGCGCTCGTACCACGCAGGGTTGAGAAAACGCTGACTGGAACCACGTGGCACAACGGGCCTTCATGCCGCGTTCGCTTCGTTCTTTCGTGGCTGCTCAGGTTTCTTTTGCCGAAGCACCAAAGAGCGCCATTCGTGATCGAGACAAACGTACGCCGAAGACGCGCCCAACGGGTTGCCCATCAGCCGCGCCGCCACTAATAAAATGGTACTAGCTTCGGGCCGATTCTATGGTTCAAAAAAGCCTCGATCTCGCGGACGCGGAGCGGCGTCGGTTGCATGGGCGGGTTGGGCCGCGCCGTAGAAACAGTAACACGTTACGGTTGAGACTTTCGGCATTTAGGCATACGAAGATGTTGTGGGTTGGATAATCAGGGCAAGATGGATAAAAAGGCCCAGAGCGTTTACCCCGCTGTGATTGTTCGATGAGGAAATACACCATCCGTAAGTGCGCGCCATAGACCAAAACCGATAAGCAGGAGGCTAAGGGCAGTTATAAGGATAGGCATACCTAAGGCGAAATCATCAATTTCGCGCCCATTGACAGCATAGGTTAGCCGCCACCTGTCTTTATCGATGACTGTGCCAGGTGGAAGATTCAGATTTTGCATTATGGAACTGTCGGCATATCCGGCGACATAGCGATACGGTGTGCTGCTATTCTGAGCCTGAAGGAGATAGATCGTGTTGCAGCGCAGCGAGTTGGATGGATCGGAACATTCGACGGTACGTTGGATGACTCGTCCATGTACTTCGATTTGGGCACGAGCGAGTACCGGCAGAAGTGCCAAGCACAGCAGTGGAATGCCCCAAACCAGAGCAAGAATGATCGATAAGCGCGGAAGATGAAGCTGGAACGAAGGAGTTGTCATGGCAGTGTTCGGTTGTACATTTACGCAATTGTGATCATTATACTAGAGCCAGAAAGAGCGGGGGTGAGCGGCCCAACGGGTTGGCGTTCAGTTGCGGCGAGCGCGCTGCTCAAACTTCTCTACAAAAAACGGCGATCTCGCGCGCGAAGCGGTCAACTGCAACGCCGTGTTGGACGGCTAGTAGCGTAGCGGTTTAGGGCTAATACACGCGGAAAATAGCTTTGCTTACGCAGTTCCCGAACGCAGCCGTGAAAGCAAATATTGGCACGCGTCTATGCAGATATTATACGGTTTGTCGGACGCTCGTTTTTGCTACATTGAGCAGTAAACGTAAGGCGTCATTGACAGCTTCTTCGGTCGGAAATGCTGCGGCGACGTCTGGAGCAAGCCGAACAATATTTGACCCCGCAGCGAGCCGCTGCACATATTTACCACGGATGCCATTTCTTAAGACGTTCTCATCATATTCGTCGCGGAGCTCATCCTCATGTGGTGTATTACTGTTCTGACTCATATAATCGCCGCTCCTTCGGTTTGAGCGTTCGAGCGCTAATGATACGAATACGATCGCCGCGATCTGTATGAGCAACCATCAGCAAGCGCCCTTCTGCAGATGTGCCAATAACAATGAAACGATCCTCATCCTGCGAATGATCCGGATCGGCGAACGTGACTACAAGCGGATCAGAAAAGACCGTCGCCGCTTCGGGAAAAGCAACGCCATGTTTGTGGAAGTTATACTCAGCTTTTTGATCGTCCCATTCAAAATCCATGCGGTTAGTATAGCATAGTCACGTGAGCCTGGTTGCGCATAATCGATGTGATGACCCGCCGTCCAACGGCTTGGCGTTCAGCTGCCGCGAGCGCGCTGCTCAGGCTTCTATCAAAAAACCGGCGATCTTGCGCGCGAAGCGGTCGGCTGGAACGCCGTGTTAGCCTGCTGCACGATACAAGGCGTCACCGTGCAACTGCGTTTATGACGGTGGTGCGTGATCCCAGACCGGACGCCGATAGTGAAACACACTTCGCAGCCAAGTCACATCAACTTCCGGGAACTGCTGCTCGACCAACGTGTAGGTTTCCTCGACCAATGCCGTCAATTCGCCTGCACCCTCAGCGGGCGTCACTTGATAGACCTGGCTGAAGCGATGAACTAAATTGTCTGGTTTATATCGCAGCTGAGCGGCAACCACATCAATCCACTTGAAGCCGAAGTAGTAGACGCGATTGACACCAAGCAGTACATGTAAGAGCTGTTGTTGGACCTGTGCAAAGGCGTGGTAGAGCTGCATCAAGTTGCTACTCCGTGCGAGCCACATCTCCCATCGCCAAAAATGATCAATCAGCGCATAGCGATTGACGACAGCGATGGCAAGCTCATCAGGATAGCTGGCTGCGCGTGCTTTCCACTGTTGTACCAGCTCCGAATGATGTAGTGGCACACCCTGGACGACACCCGCGATCAGGTTTTGTTTGACTGGATCAGGGTTGGCATGCTGAAGGACCGCATCGAAGGTACGGTTGAGAAAATCAGTGGTGTAGTGGACGACCTCAAGCAAAACACCACTCTTCGCTTGGTCGGGATGACGACGACCAAGCAGAAAGTCATCACACCAGACTTCTTCCGCGGGATCGTAGGGATACAGCCGTACCAGATCGCCAGGGATCTGGTTTGCGACCGCCTGACGCTCGGCATCGGTTGGCGGTTGATGCCAAAACACGCCGAGTTCGATATCCGAATAGCGATCGGCGTGACCACGAGCAGTCGAGCCGCCGAGGAGAACAGCAGCAACCTGCGGATTGAAGGCGTAATGGGGAGCAACTTGCTGAGCAAGTGCGGCACGCCATTGACTGGCTGTATTCATAGCTGCTCTCAATCGGGTGCAAGAAGGGATGCACGACGAGTGTATCATACCACCGGGCTGCTGGATTGCTCAAGAAGTTGATGGCAGCGGGCTAACGGTTTGGCGTTCAGTTGCCGCGAGCGCGCTGCTCAGGCTTCTCTCAAAAAAGGGCGATCTTGCGCGCGAAGCGGTCAACTGCAACGCCGTGTTGGGTGGCCTTTGCCCCATTAGATTTCGTTCGGTTGGCTGTTATCTCGAACTGGCCGCGAGCCATTCAATGCAACGATTTCTTCACGTATAAGTGCCGGCGTCAACATCCCTGAAATATGCAATAGTTGTCTCTTAAAGTCGGTCATTGTAAGTCCTTCTCTTGACCAATCAGCTATATGCCGCAAATATGAAACAATGTCCGCAACTTGCGTGAAAATTGAGAATTTACTGTCAGCGTAGAGCGCTTCTCCCAAAATATTTTGAGTATTACGGAAGCTCAGATTGCTCTCTAGTCCAGCAGCGCGGGGGACGTCTCCGCTTTTTATCATTCCAGAAAACTTAATTACGGTTTGTGGATTAAAGCCATCCATAACAGGAACAAGCATGTCACTTTCGAATTCCGGTTGGAGCATAGCCACCATGCTGAACCAACACAATCCCAGCAATTGCTTATCATGAGGCATTAGCCGTACAGTCTCCTTTGTGACATAGTAGCCAACACGATAAATCCGTAGTCGGTTATTAACTACCAAGTCAGTAACTCTCTCTAAGTTTTGTAGTTTTACTGTATCGTCTTGATCCGAAAGGAATGCGCTGGTGTGCAGTTCTGGCGGTGAGCTTACAATATGTTCTCCTGGCTGGATAGCCCACTGTAGTATTTCATAGAACTTAACGCGTAGATCCGGATAGTTATGTGCGGGTATAAGTATGCCTGTAAGTGAAGATATAGCGGTATCTTTGCTATAGCACTCGTCCATAAAAAGGAAGTTGAGATTCATTTGCACCAACGCTTACAAATCAGTTGAGCACCGTAATGAGTATCTCTGATAATATCACATATAGTGATCTCACCAGAGTAGTAAAACAGCTTTTTGCTCTATCGCCTCAGAACGCTTTACTTGGATAGCAAGCGGCCGACAGATTTACAAGTCAAACAGGGCTTCTATGTCATCTTCCTCGATACGTATCGCGTTGATGAGGACGCCCAACGGATTGGCGTTCAGTTGCCGCGAGCGCGCTGCTCAGGCTTCTATTAAAAAAGGGCGATCTCGCGCGCGAAGCGGTCAACTGCAACGCCGTGTTGGACGGCATATTGTTTGATTCACTCGGTGTATAGTCTGATGAGATTCTGACCTCGACGTAGCAGATCCGTATAAGAAATTACTTCTATTCCATGGAGTAGTTGGTTAAGGCTTCTAAATCGCTCCCGTTTTTTGTAATTCCAGCCTTCCGACTTCCCCACCAGTACAATTGCTCTCGGCTTAATCGCATTGATTTCTAAATCGTGCTTTTCCTTGATTCTTCGAGATATTTCCAGATGGTGTGAATTCATTTCTGTTAAATAGTGGTCTGCTTGTCCAAGTGCTTCTGCTACTTCAGCAGACCATCTGTAGTTACCAAGATGCGAAGTATCT
>LJCR01002968.1 GCA_001399705.1 Kouleothrix aurantiaca | reverse complement strand
ATCATAGGGTTCTACCATTCTCAACTGCAACCGCGGCCCGGTAGATTGGCCGTGGAGGGAATGCGAATTTTTAGCCAACAAAAAAACGCCAACACGCAGTCGGCGCAATTGTCGGCTGTCGCAGAATGAATGGCAACGGCGGCGTGGCGCAGCAATGCACCCCAACTTTATTGCCGTACGGCACACTGCCGTAGCGGGGCAGATCATAGCACGACCGGCTGTCGCAGTCAAGCAACGGTTTCGTGGCGAAACTGTGGGCGGGATGCGGCATGCGGCGGCGACTTGGCAGGCGCGGCGCGGCGTGGTAGCATGGCAGCAGAACGCGAAGAAAGGAACGCTATGGGCCATGCAGACCACGAGCAGCAGGCACAGGCCGCGATCACACAGGCGATCCGCTGCGGCGTGCTGACGATCAGCGACACGCGCACTGCCGACACCGACACGAGCGGTGCCGCCGCACGCGCGCTGCTGGAAGAAGCTGGGCACGCCGTGGTGGCCTACGCGCTGGCGAAAGACGAGCCGGCGGCGATTGCGGCGCAGGTGCGCGCCTGGGCAGCCGGCGAGTGCCAGATCATCATCACGAATGGCGGCACCGGCATCACCCGGCGCGACAGCACCTTTGAGGCGATCGACGGGCTGCTGGAAAAGCGCCTGCCCGGCTTTGGTGAGCTCTTTCGCATGCTTTCCTACGAGCAGATCGGCGCGGCGGCCATGCTGTCGCGTGCCACCGCTGGCCTGCACGGGAACGCGTGCGTGTTCTGCCTGCCCG
>LJCR01002969.1 GCA_001399705.1 Kouleothrix aurantiaca | reverse complement strand
ATGAAGCTTATGGCAAGCCCGCTTCAGCGGGCGTCGCTTCGAAGCCCGGTCGTTTACGGCCGGGTGGTGCGCAAGACAATCATTGTGCAAAAAGCTCCGTCACACCCAGAACTAAGAACCGAGCACCGCGTGTTGAGGGTGGTTTGGTTCTGTGGTTCTGCGGTTCTGTGGTTCTGCGGTTCTGTGGTTCTGTGGTTCTGTGGTTCTGCGGTTCTGCGGTTCTCGGTTCCCTGCTACAATACGCCACGCACTTCCCACAGCAGATGGAGCAGCAAGCATGAAAGTTCTGTTTATCGGCGGCACCGGCCTGATCAGCATTGCCTGCACGCGGCTGGCAGCCGAGCGCGGGATCGACGTGGCCGTGCTGAATCGCGGCAACCAGCCCAACCTGCCGCCCGGCGTGCGCAGCCTCGTGGCCGACATGCGCGACGAGGCGGCGGTGGCGCGCGCGCTCGGCAGCGAGCATTTTGATGCGGTGGTCGACTGGATTGCATTCACGCCCGAGCAGGTCGAGCGCGACATCGCGCTGTTTCGCGGGCGCACCGGCCAGTACATCTTCATCAGCTCGGCCAGCGCCTACCAGAAGCCCGTCAGCCACTACCTGATCACCGAATCGACGCCGCTGGCTAACCCCTTCTGGGAATACTCGCGCAACAAAATCGCCTGCGAAGAGCGCCTGCTGCGCGCCAACCGCGAAGAAGGCTTCCCAATCACGATCGTGCGGCCCTCGTTCACCTACGGCGACACGCAGATCCCGCTGGCGGTGAAC
>LJCR01002966.1 GCA_001399705.1 Kouleothrix aurantiaca | reverse complement strand
GCAATACCCTCACCGTTGGCGTGATCAGCGGGCTGGGGCGCAGTCTGCGCGGCCCGGCCAGCAGCCAGGGCGGGCGCTTTGCCATCACCAATATTATTCAGACCGACGCCGCAATCAACCCTGGCAACTCGGGCGGGCCGCTGATGAACATTCGCGGCGAGGTGATTGGCGTGAATACGGCCATTCGCAGCGCCAGCGGCGTGTTTGAGGGCATCGGCTACGCTGTGCCTGCCAATGCTGTGGCGCGTGTGGTGCCAGCGCTGATCCGCGATGGGCGCTACCAGCACCCCTGGCTTGGCGTTGGTATGCGCGATGTTGACCCGCTGCTGGCCAGGCGCTTCGATCTGGCCGCGCAGCAGGGCGTGTTAATCACCAATGTGCAGCCAGGCAGCCCGGCCGAGGCGGCTGGCCTGCGCGCCGGCACGGAGACGGGCGATTACGGCGGTGCGCCGGTGGTGTACGGCGGCGATATTGTGACGGCGTTCAACGGCGAGCCGGTGCGCAGCGGCGATGAGTTGGTCGGGTTTCTGGAAGAGCAGGGCGAGGTCGGCCAGCAGATTACGCTCACGGTGGTGCGCGACAAGGAAAAAGTGGATCTTGTTGCCACGCTGGGCAGCCGGCCCGAGCAATAGGCGGCGCGAAACAAACGACCGTTGCTGAGCAAAGACGAATGACGAACGACGAATGAGCAAATTGGCTTTGCCATTCGTCTTTGGCCAGAACCGGCAACGTATCTCTGAAGAGCAGCACTAGTGCCCGCGATGCCGCTG
>LJCR01002965.1 GCA_001399705.1 Kouleothrix aurantiaca | reverse complement strand
GTGTCTCCTTGTCTCCCCAGCTCGTGTCTCCCTGTCTCCGGGTCTTCGTGCCTCCGTGGTGAATCTTCCCGCCGTCACAGCGTCCTTCTGGCGCACGCCAATGCTGTTTTCCAACACCAGGAAGCATGCCACGCGGTGGTTCGGGCCAACCTGCTCCAGCGCGGGTGGAAGCGGCAGCCGCTTGGCGGGTTGTCGAGCGCGGGTGGGCGGCCGGGTAAACTCTCGCACACGCTGCGGTCGTCGATCTTCGGCAGCGAGCGGATCAGGTGCTGCGTGTACGGGCGCAGCGGCTCCGCGAACAGCGTCGGCGTGTCGGCCTCTTCCATCAGCTGCCCGGCATACGGCAAAATCGCCGGAATGTCGCCCAGCGACTACCAGCGCAACAGCCAGCGCGAGCGGCAGCGCAGCGGCACCCCGAAGAACGCACCCGCCTGCTTCTCAGCCAGATCGCGTCGCTACTGCGCCAGCTCCTGCGCGACCCGCCGCAGCTGCGCGCTGGCATCGGCATCGACCAGGCCGCCGTGGTAGCAGATGATCGCCTGCGGGTTGAGCGCGGCCAGCTTCTGCACCGACTGGCCGGCCAGCGCCATGTCGGGCGTGGCACCGGGGTTGGGGCCATGCAACTGGCCGTCTTGCGCGGTCAGCGCGTCGCCCGCGATCAGCGTGCGGCTGGGCTCGTGAAACAGGCAGATGTGGCCGGGTGTGTGTCCGGGCGTGAAAATCACCCGCACGCCGCCGGCCAGATCGATCAGCGCGCCATCGTCCAGCGC
>LJCR01002967.1 GCA_001399705.1 Kouleothrix aurantiaca | reverse complement strand
ACTTCGTGCTGATCGGCTGGTGGCTGAGCTTGCTGTGGCTGCAATTGGCCTGGCTGTTTTCCGCCAGCATCATCGGGCTGCCGCTGGCGTTCCTGATGTTCGAGCGGGTGGGGGCGATCACGACGCTGGCGGACAGTTAGTGCGCTTTGGGCGCAGGGTTAGGGAATGGGGGATAGGGATTGGTGATTACAACGAAGAAACTCTCCCCTCGTTTCCGCATCGCTTTGTTGATAATGCACTAGAAACCAGAGGGTCGGGGAAGGAACGATCGCGCTACTCCGCGATGATTGTGCCGGCGTCGGGTGCGTTGCCCAGCAGTGCGGCGGCCAGCAGCCCGGGCTCGGGGCCAATCAGCTGCACCTGCAAGCCGGGGAGGGTTTGCACCAGCCGCCACATCAGCTCGACTTTGCTGCGCATGCCGCCGGTGACATCTGCGCCGTGCGAGCCACCCGCGCCGCGCAGCACTGCGTCGATGTTTTGCGCGCTGATGCGCGGGATGCGCTCTGCCGCCGGGTTGCTGCGCGGGTCGGCGGTGTATACGCCCGCCTCGCCCACCAGCACCACCCGCCCGGGCCGCAGCGCCGGTTCGCGCCCCAGCGCCTCGAGCAGCTGCTCGGTGGAAATAATTGCTGAGCCCTGCGCAGCGTCAAACGCGACATCGCCGTGCACAATCGGCACCAGCCCGCGCTCCAGCGCCTGCGCGACGGTCGCCGTATCCCACGCTTCGAGCTGGCCGCCCCGGCTGCGCAGCGTGGCCGAGGGCTGGAAGG
>LJCR01002962.1 GCA_001399705.1 Kouleothrix aurantiaca | reverse complement strand
CGAGTATCGCCGCGCCGCAGGCGCTGGGTATAGGCCCATGTTTCCTGCGCGCTGGGCAGCAGCAGCGCCAGACACAGCGCTAGTGGCACGAGCGCAAATGCGACACCGGCCCTTTTTCCAACCCGCCTTTGCTGCTTTTGGGCCTGCTCAAACGCCGCGGCCCCGGCCACGCCGATCGGCAGCGCGCACAGCACCACCACCGCGACCATGTTGCGGTTGAAGTGGCTGCTTTGCGCCATGTGCAGCAGCAGGTAGGGCAGCACAAAGCTCAGCCAGAGCAGGCCGGCGGCGCGCTGGCCCGGGCGCGCGGGCCGAAACAGGAGCAGCGCCAGCCCGGCGAGCGCGGCGGCGAGCGCCAGCACGCCGCGCGCCACCCCCAGCCGCAGCGGCAGGTCGGTTGCGAGCGAGGCCCAGCTTTGGCCGGGGTAGGGCAGGCGGTTGGCGTGCAGGCCGGTGCTGAAATAATCCCACGGCCAGTGATCGCGCACAGTGATGAGCACAGGCGCGCCAAGCTGCTGGCCGGCCTGCACCGCCGCCGCCGAGCTTTGGACGTGCTGGGCGTGGATGATGGTCGGCTCGCCCGGCTGCCCCTGCGCGGCGATCGCGGCGGCCAGGCGCGGCCAGAAGCGCTCGTAGCGGAAGTAGTTCTGCACAAATGGCAGGCCGGGCGCGCGGTAGGGCACGCGCAGCGTTGGCACGCCCAGCACGTCTTCCCGCGTGGGCGCGCCCGGGCCGCGCCGCGGCACAATTGCGGTGACGCGGTGGCCGCGCG
>LJCR01002963.1 GCA_001399705.1 Kouleothrix aurantiaca | reverse complement strand
CATTCACTGTGGTGCGCTCGGCCGCCAGCCGCTGGGCGTTGTAGCCGTAGGTCGCCAGCATGTCGCGGATGGCCTCGACGCCCAGCGCATTGTCGTAGAGCTTGGTGGCAGCGGCGATCAGGGCTTGTTCGGAATCAGGGGATGCGCCCTGGATACCCAGCGCGCGACGCTCGGCGGAGCCGGCGGCGAAAAGTGCGCGGACGACGCGCGCCAGCGCGGTGTAGTCGGCGCGGCTTTGCGCTTCGGCGGCAGTGGAGCGCAGCGTGGCAGCGCGCTGTGCGCCAGCGGCGGCGGCCTGTGCGCTGATGGCGGCGGTGGCCTGGGTGTACAGGGCCAGGCCCTCGTTCAGGCGATCCGTGTCGTAGCCGTAGGCGCTTACCAGCGCCAGGATCTCGGGGTCGTTCAGGCTGTTGTTGATCAGGGTGCTGGCGGCTTGCAGCCGCGCGGCAAGGGTGCGGGCGGATTTGTTAGGCATTGGCGACCTCCTTTTAATTGTTGAGCAGGGACGGAGAGCATTGGATGGATCGCGGTTAATTGCGCTGCACTGTGCTTTGGCCTTGCTGCGCTGTGCTTTGACCTCGCTGCACTGTGCTTTGGCCTCGCTGCGCTATGCTTCGGTCTCGCTGCGCTGTGCTTTGGCCTCGCTGCGCTGTGCTTCGGTCTCGCTGCGCTGTGCTTTGGCCTCGCTGCGCTGTGCTTTGGCCTCGCTGCACTGTGCTTCGGGCCCGATGCGACCCCGCGCCAGGCCGCCGCTCGATTGTTGGCGATGAGG
>LJCR01002964.1 GCA_001399705.1 Kouleothrix aurantiaca | reverse complement strand
GAGCACGTAACTCCACGCTCAGTGCTCTCTGTGCGCTCTGTGGCTCAACTGATCAGCTTGTTGCTCTGAATTATGTTTGAAAAAGCACGGCGCAGCCCGAACATCTTCTGTTCACGCTGCGCCGTGCCGTTTCGTAGCCCCGCCGCCTATGGGAGCGTTTCGATCCTGATCGCGGCGAATTCGAGCCACTGCCCGGGCGCGTCGCTCAGGCCCCAGCCAAAACGCCCGCGCGGCGTCGCCACCATCCACTGGTTGTCCAGCCACGCCACAAAGCCCAGCGGCCCGCGCGGCGCGCAATCGGTTTCCAGCACCGTCGCACCGTCAATCGCAAAGCGCGCGCCGTCGCTGCGCCACTCAAGCGTGTAGCTGCGCCACGCCTCTGCCGGCGGCGCAATCGGTGCCTCGGCAATGCACAGGTCGCGCTGCACGCGCGGCCACACGCGCCGCAGCAGCCCGGCCGACTGGTTGGCAAGCGTGACGGGCAGGGCCAGCGGTGCCCAGCGCAGCGCCCGCGCCGTGGTCGTGTCGATCGTGGCGGCCTTCCAGCCGTGGCCGGGCACACCTTCTGCCAGCGGCATGTCGCTCGGCGGCGCGGCGTGGAAGAACCAGATCGCGGCGGGCAGCGCCGGGCTGCCACCCAGTGGCGAAAAGGGATTATTCCAGAAGCCAAAGCCCGCCGTGCCAAGCAGTGGCCCCGAGGCGCGCGCCCGCACCGTCAGGCGCAGCGGTGGCCGCCACGGAAAGTCGCGGCGCGGCAGGCCGGCGTAATCGT
>LJCR01002960.1 GCA_001399705.1 Kouleothrix aurantiaca | reverse complement strand
CCGCAGGGCTGAGAAACACGAACAGGAAACCGGCGTATGTCTACGCCAAACCATTCCCCATCCCCCAACTCCCATCCCCGCGCTCTTAGCGCACTGCAAAGGCGCCTTCCAATCCTTCGGCGGAGCTTGGGCCGACCCACAGCGCAAACGCGCCCGGCTCGACGCGGCGGCGCATATCGGGGCCGGTGAAGCCAAGCGACTCGGCTGGCACAGCAAAGCGCAGCGTCCGCGATTCGCCTGCGTCGAGCGCCACCCGCTGGAAGGCTTTTAGCTCGCGCACCGGGCGCGTCACGCTTGCCACGAGGTCGTGCACATACAGCTGCGCAATTTCGCTGCCGGCGCGCGACCCCGTGTTCGCCACCTCAACCGTGACGAGCAGCTCGCCGTCGGGCGCGATCTCGGGCGTCTCAACGACGAGGTTGCGATACGCGAAGGTCGTGTAGCTCATGCCAAAGCCAAACGCGAACAGCGGCTCGTTCGGCACGTCGATATAGCGCGACTTGAAGGGCTCGCCGAACTGCGTGACGCCCGCGCCTTCCATGGGCCGGCCAGTGTTCTTGTGGGCGTAGCTGAACGGCAGCTGCCCTTCGCTGCGCGGCCAGCCGGCGGTGAGCTCATTTGCTGCTGGGGCGTTCGGAGCAAATGCGCCGAAAAACCCTGGTCGCTTAAGAGAACTGCGAGTTGTCGGTTGGAGGCCATGCATTCCTGCAGCTGCCGGGCATGCGACAGCCAGAGCTTGATTTCGCGGCGGCGCGGCAGCGTCAGATCAACTG
>LJCR01002958.1 GCA_001399705.1 Kouleothrix aurantiaca | reverse complement strand
AGCCAGATTGATTTTGGCGGCGCTCACGGGCTTGCCGCTGTAGGCATCAAGCACGGTGCCGTTCAGCGGCACCTCTGGCCCGCCGCAGGCGGCCAGTAGCAGCAGCGCAGCAGCGCACGAACACAGCAGGGTGAAACGGCGGAAAGGGTTCAGCAGGGCCATCGGGAGTTCTTCTCCTGAACGAGGATCGTCAAAGCGATCGCACCCGGTATGCGGGGCGAGCGCCCGAATATCGAGTATTATGTGCACACGTCGGTCTGCCTTGCGTACAGGCTGGCCTATCATAAACGCCTGACAAACGCTTGTCAAGCTTGCCCACCCTGATGCGGCGCTGAGATACCCATGTATAAGGAGAAGCAAGCATGTATAAGGAGAAGCAAGGCTATGCAAGGTCAAGCAAACGACTCACAGTCATACTGGCAGGCAACCCGCAGCCCCGCCGCATGGCCCCACGGTCCGCTGCCGCGCCACGCTGATCTTGTGGTGCTTGGCGCGGGCTTGCTCGGCCTCGCGAGCGCCTACTGGCTGGCGCGCGCCGGCTACCGCCCGCTCATTCTTGAGCGCGGCATGCCGGCGGCTGGCGCGACGGGCCGCAATGGCGGGCTGCTGGTGGCCGGCACCGCCGAAGCCTACCCGGCCGCCATCGCGCGCCACGGGCACGAAACTGCCCGCGCCGTCTGGCAGCTCACGCTCGGCAATCGCGCGCTGGTGCGGCAGGTGCTGGCCGACGAAGCGATTGTCTGCGACTACCGCGAGCCCGGGCACCTCACGCT
>LJCR01000296.1 GCA_001399705.1 Kouleothrix aurantiaca | reverse complement strand
CATACACGCACGCCGCCTACCTGGCGCGCACCGGCCAGCCCGCCGAGCGCCTGAGCTTCGAGCAGATCGCGGGCGGGGCACTGGCGGGCCGCAGCTACGACACGATTGTGTGCAGCTTCGCGCTGCACCTCGCGCCACTTTCGCGCCTGCCCGCGCTGGCCATTCAGCTCAGCCTGCTGGCAGAAACGCTCTTGGTTCTCACACCGCACAAGCGGCCCGAGATCCGCGCCGCCTGGGGCTGGCAACTTCAGGGCGAACTGCTGCACGAGCGCGTGCGCGTGCGCTGCTACCGCAGCGGCGCAGAACCGTAGAACCGAGAACCAAGAACCAAACAGCCGGCAGTTAGCAGTGGGAGTAGCCTGCAACCGCACGAGGGTTTAGGGTCTGGGGTTTTGGGATTGGGCCTGCAACACGCTTCGCGTTCGTTGCGCTCTTTGCGGTGCGATATCTCGTCGTAAATCGTCAATCGCCAATCGTAAATCGTTCGGGGGTTTACCGCATGGCCCAGCGCAGCTTCGAGCAGTCGATCACCATTGCCGCCGCGCCCGCGCAGGTCGCGCCCTTTTTCGCCAGCTACGACCAGCACACCGTGCTGCACCCGCTGATCGTCGCCATTCGCCCGATTGCGGCGCGGCCGGCCGCGCCCGACGCGCGCTGGTACGCCATCACCGACCGCATGCGAATGGGCCCGCTACGCTTCCGCTTCACCTACACCGCGGCGCTGCGCGACGCCGGCGGCGGCACCTTTATCTCCGACGCTTTTCAGTTCCCGCGCGTCCATCTCCATAACATCACGCGCTGCCAGCCCGAAGGCGCGGGCACCCGCGTCGACGAACATATCACCATCGACGCGCCGCGCCTGCTGATCGGCTACGTGCACCAGCAGGCGTTTCTCGCGCACCGCGAGCTGCTGGCCCGCCTCAAACAGCACGTCGAAGCGGCGCAGAGCGCTGGCATGGTATAATCTCGGCCGGCGGATCAACGAATCACGGACGGATGACCATGCCCAAAACCTGGCGCGACTACAACTACTTCCTGCTGACGTGTGTGATTGTGCTCACCGGCTTCAGCCTGGCGATGATCTATACCACCACGCTCACCAACCCCAGCACGCACGGCTACTTCGCGCGCCACCTCGTCAACCTGATCGTCGGCGCGGTGGCGATGGTGCTGCTCACCACGCTCGACTACCACGCGCTGCAAGCCTGGTCGCGCCCGCTCTACCTCGGCGCTGTCGCTATCATCGCGGTGGTGATGGTGCTCGGCCACACACGCGGCGGCGCGCAAAGCTGGCTCGACCTGCGCCTGCGCACGTTCCAGCCTTCCGAGCCGGCCAAGCTCGCAATTATCATCGCGCTGGCCGCCTACTGGGAGCGCTTTTCCAAGATTGGCGGCGACTGGCGGGTGCAGCTTGGCGGCCTGATCCTCGCCGGAATCCCAATGGGCCTGGTGTTTATTCAGCCCGACTTCGGCACCGCGCTGGTGTTTGCCACGATCTGGATTATGATGGCGTGGACGGCTGGCATGCGCTGGTGGCAGATCCTGCTGATCGCGTTGGCCGCTGCGCCACTGGCCTACTATGGCTGGACGCACGTGCTGGAAGATTATCAGAAAAACCGCATCCTGATCTTTATCGACCCGCTCAAATACGACCCCAAGCTCGAAAATGGCGCGTGGAACATCCTCCAGTCGCTGAATGCGATCGGCTCGGGCGGCGTCACCGGGCAGGGCTGGACGCACGGCCCGCTCACACAGGGCAACTACATCCCGGTGCAGTATTCCGACTTCATCTTCGCGGCGGCTGGCGAGGAGCTGGGCTTTATTGGAACCACCATCCTGGTGCTGTTCGAGGGCTTGCTGATCTGGCAGGGGCTTTCGGTGGCCAGCGCCGCGCGCGACATGCTGGGGCGGCTGATTGCGGTGGGCATCGCCGCAATGTTTATGTGCCACCTGCTCGTCAACGCCGGCATGAACCTGAGCATCATGCCGATCACCGGCATTCCGCTGCCGTTCATCTCCTACGGCGGCAGCTTCAACATGACCGCGCTCGCTGCGGTTGGGCTGCTGCAAAGCGTGGCCCTGCGCCGCCGCCGAATCGTGTTTTAGCAGCAAATACATCAAATGGTAAAGACCACCACAAAACGCGGGGCGGCGCTCGCCTCGGTTGGATCGGGCGCGCTGCTCACCGTGCTCAAGCTCACGGTTGGCTTTAGCACGGGCAGCCTGGCGATCCTGGCCGAAGCGGCGCACTCCGCGCTCGACCTGCTGGCCGCTGGCATCACCTTTCTTGTCGTGCACATCGCCGATATTCCGCCCGACGACAACCACCCCTACGGGCACGCGCGCGCCGAACACCTGGGCGCGCTTGCCGAAGCCGTGCTGCTGGTTGTCACGGCGCTGCTGGTGCTCCGCGAGTCGTTTCTGCGCGTGTTTGTGCACACTGAAATGCCCGAAACCAGTGTGTGGGCCTTTGCGGTCATGCTGATCTCACTCGTCGTCGATTGGCGGCGCTCGCGCGCGCTGCGGCAGGCCGCCGCAGAGTTCAAAAGCCAGGCGCTGGCCGCCGACGCAGCCCACTTCACCAACGACATGATTTCCACCGCAGTGGTGCTGGCCAGCCTGACGCTAATCGCCATCGCGCAACGGATGACACTGGTGCCGGAATGGCTGCTGCTGCGCATCGACTCGGTGGCCGCCGCGATTGTCGCCCTGATCGCGCTGTGGGTCTCGTGGGGGATGAGCGTCCACGCCGTGCGCGCGCTGATGGACGACGTGCCAGCCGACCTGAGCCGCCGCCTAGTGCGGCAGGTCACCGCGCTGCCCCACGTCATCCCCGAGAGCGTGCAGATGCGCACGCGCTTTGTCGGCCACCAGCCCTATGTCGAAGTGTCGCTCGGCACGCCGCGCGGCGGTTCGCTTGAGCAGGCGCACCAGCTTACCGAGGCGGTCGAGCGCGTGGTTCAGGAAGAGCTGGAAGGCGCGAATGTGCTGGTGCATGTTGTGCCGGCGCGCACCGCCACCGAGCCCTACGCCACGGCGGTGTATGCCTCGGCCAACCGCCTGGGCCTGCATGTCCACAACCTCGACATCTACCAGCTTGCCGATGCGGTGCGCGTGGATATGGACCTTGAGCTGCCAACCGACCTGACGCTGGGCGAGGCGCACACCTCGTCGGAGCGGCTGGAGCGCGCGATCTGCGAGGAACTGGGTGGCGCAACGGTGGTGGCGGTGCATCTGGAACCGCGCCGCGACCACGTTCAGCCGGCGGTGCGCTATGCCCCGCTTAACTCGACCATCCGCGATGTGGTGGCGCAACTGCCCGGTGCGGCCACTGTCGCCCAGGTCGAAACGCTCCTTACCGACGCCGGCACGATTGTGACGCTGCGCTGCGCGTTCGCGCCCAGCACGCCGCTGAGCGAGGTGCACACGGCCATGGCCGCGATGGAGCGCGAACTTCGCCGCGCCGTGCCCGACATTGTGCGCGTGCAGATCGACCCCGAGCCGGCTAGCGGGCCGTAGGGCAAATGAGCGGCAGGCTTATTCGTCCTCAAGCCTACGCTTCCGTAATAATTGCTAAATCGGGGATATGTGCGAAATCTCCTGGATTGTGCGTGACAAGAGGAAGCGTGTAGCGGAGCGCCGTCGCCGCAATCCAGGCATCTTGCGGCGAGATCGCAAAGCCCGCTTTGCTACAAGCTGCACGTACGTCAGCCCAATGTCGGCAGAGATCAAGATCAACAGGGAGAAGAGTGTAGCGCTCAAAAAGCTGCTCAAGTTGCTGAAGGCGTGGTTTTCCCCAATTGCGAACGGCGGCCCACTGAAATAGCTCCGCCACAGTCATAAGAGAAATTGCTAATTCTCGGTCGAGAAGATGAGGCGCATAGAGGATAGCACGCGTGTCACGCTTGAAAAGAACGAGACGACATTGGTATCTAGCAGAACTGTCGTCATAAATCCTTCATCCGATCGTTCTGGCGTTGCTCTGCTACGTATGCATTAATTGCATCCGCAGACTCATCTTCCGGCCAGAAATCGGCTGCCAGCTTCTCAAGATCAGAGACAGGGGCAGTTCGCTTCACATGCTCAGGTATCGTTGCAGAGGCTGCCTGCTGATAGTGCTGCCGCAAGGACTGCGAAATCACCTGAATAAGTTCTAGCTGCTCGGCCGGCGACAAAGTTTGCACCGTCCGAAAAACACGCTCAACGCTCGTTGTCATTGTGAGCCTCCCCTGCTGGTTTGCTCAAAGTTCCCAAAACATATTGTACGAAGCGTGGAAGGTTTCCGCAAATATCATTGCATTTCCCCTCCCTGCCGCACTCTCATTCTGGCACACCAGCCAGCGCACGCTGGCGCAGCAGCACCAGCACCACCAGCAGCAGCCCCAGCGCCACAAGCTGCGTGCCGCGCAGGCCACCCGCCAGCAGCCAGCTATCGCCGCGAAATGCTTCGAGCAGCAGGCGTGCGCCGCCCGCACCACCCAGCACCAGCAGAAAGGCCGCGCCCGCGAAGGGCAGCCGGTTGCGCAGACGCCACCACGCCGCCAGGATC
>LJCR01002957.1 GCA_001399705.1 Kouleothrix aurantiaca | reverse complement strand
GAATAACCGTTTGCTTGAGTGTGGGGGTCTGCCACTCGTGCCAGGTCGGGGCGGGGCGCTGGGGATCGGTCTGGGCCTGATGCTCCGCCAGGTCGTCCTGGTACGCCTGCTCGGCTCGATCGCGATTGGTACGCCAGGACTGGGCTACGCCCGCCGCGTGCTGGATGACTGCGCGCTGCCAGCGGGCCGAGAGCGGGCTCTCAAGCCAGGCATCGGCGTACTTGTTCGGCTCGACCTCGATGCAGAACACAGTAACATACTGCTGGCACAGCCGCATGTACGCATCGGCGAGCGTGTCAAGCTGTGTGAGCTTGCTCGCGTTGGCGTCTGAGAGCCGAATATGCGTGACGGCGCGGGTCAGTTTCATCGACGACACACATAACACGAACGGGTGTTCGCAGTATACCAGAACACGGTACTTTCCGCAATAGAACGCGATAAAATGCCAGAAGACGCAATGAAACACGTGAACGATAGCAATACCGCCGAGAAAGAGCGCCCTATGATCTCCACCGACATCGACCTGACTGCCCTACACTCCGGCCTGACCGCCGCCGAGGCGGCGCGCATCGTCGGCGCCCTCGGCGCCCCAACGCGCATCCTCGCGCTCGAACAGGAGCCGCGCGCCGCGGCGCTCGCCATGCTCATGCCGCTGCTGGCGGTAGAGCACCAGCAGGAGTTGCTGGGGGCGGCCGCCGCGGTCGACGCGCGGCTTGTAGGCGCGCGCGCGCTGGCCGCCATCATTCCGCACCTCGACCCCTCGCTGCGCCCGC
>LJCR01002961.1 GCA_001399705.1 Kouleothrix aurantiaca | reverse complement strand
GATGAATGGTGGGATGCCGAGCCGGGCGATCACCGCGCCGTTCAGCAGGCCCACCAGCAGGCCGGCCAGCATCGGCACCAGCACGGCGGGCAGCATGCCATAGGGGCTGAGCAGCGCGGCAAGCACGCTCGCCAGCACCGCCACGCCACCAACCGAAAGGTCGATCCCGCCGGTCATGATCACAAAGGTCATCCCAAGCGCGATCAGCCCGAACATGGAGTTGTAGCGCAGCACTTCGGTGATGTTGTAGCCGCCCAGAAAGCCATCATAGCGCAGCGCGCCAAACAGCACCAGCAGCGCCAGCGCAACCAGCGCGCCCTGGCGTTGCAGCAGCGCGCCAATGCGCGCCCGGCGGGCCGATTGGTCTGCGCCACGGAAATCGGTTGGCGTGGTTGTTGTCATAATTTTTCCGACGAAAGACGAAGGACGAATGAGCTTCAACCGCAAAGAGCGCAAAGGGTTGTAAGTTGCAGGTTTACAGGTTGCAGGTTGCTTTGTGCCAACTGCCGACTGCCGACTGCCAACTGCCGACTGCCAACTGCCACCTGCAAACTGCCGCGCTCACCCCGTCATCTTGTCACGAATTGCGCTGGCTCTGGATGTACACCGCCACCAGAATGATCACCGCGTTGATGACTTGCGCGACGGCGAATGAGACGCCCTGCGCCAGCAGTGTGAAGCGAATGAGCTGGATGATCAGCGCGCCAATCAGCGTGCCGACAATTGTCACCCGCCCGCCGCTGGTGCCGCCAACCGCCACGGCCGCAATCGCG
>LJCR01002959.1 GCA_001399705.1 Kouleothrix aurantiaca | reverse complement strand
ATATATAAGTATGCGGAAATGACGTGGCAACAAGCTGGATCCACTATCGGGGCGCAGGGAGCCGCTACACTTGGGAGTGCTGCTGGATGCAGAATCAATAATGGATGCTAGTATCAAGGAGTATAACGTGTCTGAATCAGATCGACAAAGCAATATAAAAGCTTCACCAACCCAACCGACCATGAGCAATAACCAGCTTGAATGGATCTTCTGGATTTATGGCGTGCCAAATCGGCCCCAGCCGCAGCCTTTTACAAAATGTACCGTCAATCGAGATGAAATAAAGTTCGAAACACAGCCTCCATCAACTATCTCATTGGGCACGATTAAGTCGTGTAAAATGACGAGCAGTGGTTCTGGCTTTTCATATGATCTTCAAATCAAAATTACCTTCGAAACGCGCCATCCGAAGTTTGGCAAAGATGTTTTCTTTACACTCATTAATCCTTTGCTTGCAATGTGGAGTGATAGTAGGCCATCAACGCTAGAATTTCGGGCCTTCGAGCAGTTAGTAAGTGCACTCAGAGCAGGTATTATTCCAGACATTGATCCGAATCCATATCGCCGTGCGATTGGCGATTCGCATGCACACGTTTCTGGAAGCAATATAGCAGATGCCCATACTCCTCCAAAGCCACAAAAAGGCCCGAATACTACACTTATACTGGTTTTAATTCTTATAGTATCTGGTGTTATCATATGGCTTAATGTCCAATTCTTATCACAAAAATAGCAGTATACTGCTTCGCCCCGCGCCCCCAACCGATGGTGTC
>LJCR01002956.1 GCA_001399705.1 Kouleothrix aurantiaca | reverse complement strand
ATATATCATACACCATCCTGCACGTATGCCGATTATCTCCCGGCCGTTATCCTGGCTGCGCGATGTAATCGGGCTATCTCCCAAACTTCTGGCTGATCGCTCCCAATGAATCTCCCACTGAGCTCTGGGATCGCATCGCGCGTTTGCTCAGCCATGACAACTACGCGCTGATTATTGAGGTTCGACACAATGTGAGTGAATGGTTCCCTCAGAGGCATGAGATTGGATCAATGACTACCGTGTATTTACTATTGAGACCGCTATGAAGCCTACCCACCTTGAGCATATCGCACTCTTGCGTGCAAGCGTCGGCTACCTGGGCGAGCGCGAGCAGTACGCCTGGTGGCAATGTTCGTTCTTTTCTCCGCAAAGCCATGCGTTCCTGGCGCCCGTGTTCGGGCGCACCCAGCTGCTGGCACAGGCGACCGGCGTGACCCGCGCGGCAAGCCGCGTTCACGACGAGCGCATCGGCGTCGGCCGGGTGTTTCACCTGTTTCGTTTGCCCGAGGATATCGAACAAGGTATCCACCAGGCGCTGCACCAGCCTGTGGTCGCACAGCGGGTCGGAACGATGGTTATGGACAAAGTGGTCACACTCCAGTATCTCCAGGACGTGGCGCGTGCGACCAGTGCTGCGGGCGTTGGCCCGACGCGCATCGGTGATGCTTCCGAGCTGCGCACTGCGCGCACCTGGCGTACGGTGGCGGCGCAGTACGCGCACGCCTTCACCACCGGTGATGCGGTCTTTCCGTTCTTTACGGATCAGCCATGATG
>LJCR01002955.1 GCA_001399705.1 Kouleothrix aurantiaca | reverse complement strand
CATTGTTTTTATTGTGGGGCACCTTGCGCCGAAATTCGGCCAGCCGATGACCTCGGTGGGCAGCGAGTGGTACCCCTACAGCACCTGGGAGCTGGCGCAAAACGCGGGCGGCGCGCTGCTGCTCTGGCTGCTGGGCGCGCTGGCACTGGGCTGGCAGCGGCAGCGCATCGACCGGGCGACGCTCGTGGCGCTGCTGCTGAGCATTGTGTTTGGGCTGATGCTGTTCCGAGCGCGGCGCTTTGTCGAATATTTCCCGCCCTTTGCGCTGATCTTTGCTGCGCTGAGCTGCGCCGCGCTGCTGCGCGAGCTGCAGCGCCCGGCTGGCCGGCGCGCCGCCGAACCCGCGCTGTAGAAACCACGCCCAGAAATGCAAAAAGCCCGCCGCCCGGAGATTGCTCCGGGCGGCGGGCTTGTTTTCGGCCTACTTAATCACAATCGACGACTGCGACACCCAGCCCTCGACGTCGCCCGCGCGAATGTGCAGGCGGCCGTGGTCAACCTCAAAGGCCAGCACCGGCGTGTTCTTCAGCAGCGTCTTGATCGGGTTGTCGCTGACTGACGTTTCAAATACCTGTGTGCGGCTCGAACCAACCACGCCATTGCGCGGCTGCGGCGTCGCCGTCGGCACGGCGGTGGCGGTAGGCGCCGAGGTCGGGATGGGCGTATAGGTCGCCGCCACCGTTAGCGTCGGCAGCGCGGTTGCCGTCGCCTCGGGCGCGTTCGGCAGCGCATTGATCTGGGTGCGTGCACTTGCCAGCCTATCAATCGCCTCAC
>LJCR01002954.1 GCA_001399705.1 Kouleothrix aurantiaca | reverse complement strand
GCATTTTTCCGCAGCCGGCCCGGCCGCTACCTGGCGCTGGCAACGCTGATCATCGCCGCGGCAACCCTGCTGCTGCCCTACTCGCCATTCGCCGCGCTGCTCAACCTTGTGCCGCTGCCGCCGTCGCTTCTGGCCCTGATTGGCGGCATTACGATCCTGTACATCCTGGCATCGGAGCTGGCGAAAAGGCTGTTCTACCGCCATATCGCCGTGTGAGCGGTGCCCCTGAAAGCGAGCAAGCAATGAAACGTATTGCAGTGCTGACCAGCGGCGGCGATGCGCCTGGCATGAACGCCGCCATTCGCGCAGTGGCGCGCACCGGCATTGATCGCGGCTGGGAGGTGCTTGGTATCAAGCACGGCTATACAGGCCTGCTGAGCGGCACAATGGCGCTGCTCGGCGCGCGCGATGTTGGTGGCATTCTTCAGCAGGGCGGCACGATCCTGGGCAGCGCGCGCTGCCCGGCATTCACCACGCAGGAAGGCCGCGAGGCGGCGCTGCGCACCCTTCACCAGCACGATATCGAAGCGCTGCTTGTGATCGGCGGCAACGGCTCGCAGACGGGGGCGCATGCGCTTGCGCAGATGGGCTTCCCAGTGGTTGGCGTAGCCTCGACAATCGACAACGACCTGTATGGCTCGGAAATCACCATCGGCGTCGATACTGCGCTGAATGTGGCGCTCGAAGCGATCGACCGCCTGAAAGTGACGGCTTCATCGCACCAGCGGGCCTTTCTGATCGAAGTGATGGGGCGCGAGTGCGGCTACCTTGCGC
>LJCR01002951.1 GCA_001399705.1 Kouleothrix aurantiaca | reverse complement strand
CAGTGCCCGATGTGCTGGAAGCCGTGCGCATCGCGACCTCGCTGGCGGGCTGAACCGCACCTGAAACCCCGATCAGGCGCCAGCCGCCACCGGCGCGCTCACTTGCGCTGCACCAGGCTGTGCGTCTCGCTCGCTGGCAACAGCTCGTGCGCTGTGGGCGGCTTCGCGCACCACCGCATCGGCCGAGCGTGCGCCTGCCAGCTCGTAGCCGGGGACGGGCGTGGCGAGCAGCAGCCGCCGGCCGGCAAATGCTCGCAATGCGCCAGCCGTCGGCTCTTTCAACGCGGCCCCTAACGCTGCCACCAGCAGATCCGCACCGGTTAGATCGAGGGTCGGGCCGGCATCTGGGCTACGAACCATCGCGCCGGGTAGCTCGTGTGTGAGTGCGGTCAGCAACGCTGCGCGCAGCGGTTCGTCCGCCAGCACCACTATCGTCATCCCCGCGCCAAGCGTGCTTTTCGCCTTCCCTGCGCGCCGCACCAACCAGGCATAGTAAGCCAGCAGCGCCGCGACGATCAGCGTGTAGCCGGCCCAGCCGCCCAGCTCGGCCGCGAGATCGGGCGTGGCCGCGCCCAGCGCTGCGCCCAGCGCGAGGCGCAGCAGCTGCACCAGCGCCGTCACAGATGCGCCAATGCCAAAGAGCAGCGCGGCATACAGATAGAGTCGCCGCGATAGCGTGCGCTCCTCGGCCGCCGGGCCGCGCGCGAGCCGCTCGGTCGCCTGCGCCGTGGTGGCATACACCGGCAGCGCCACCAGCGCCAGCGCCGCATAAATA
>LJCR01002952.1 GCA_001399705.1 Kouleothrix aurantiaca | reverse complement strand
CTGGAAGCTCTCGCCCTGGGCAGTGGCGACCTACCTGCTTGGCGGCACCCTACCCGATGGCACGGCAATTTCGCCCAAGTACATCGGCCAGCGCCGCCTGATCGAGATCGCCATCGCCACGCTCGCCACCGACCGCGGCCTGCTGCTGATCGGCGTGCCCGGCACCGCCAAAAGCTGGGTTTCCGAGCACCTCGCGGCGGCGATAGCGGGCGACTCGACCATGCTCATTCAGGGCACGGCTGGCACCAGCGAAGAAGCGATTCGCTATGGCTGGAACTACGCCCGCCTGCTGGCCGACGGCCCCTCCGACGCGGCGCTGGTCGCCAGCCCACTGCTGCGCGCCATGCGCGAAGGCAAAATCGCCCGCATCGAGGAGCTAACGCGCATCCCCGCCGACGTGCAGGACACGCTGATCACGGTGATGTCGGAAAAAACGCTGCCTGTTCCCGAGCTGAATAGCGAGGTGCAGGCGGTGCGCGGTTTCAACATTATCGCCACTGCCAACGACCGCGACCGCGGCGTGAACGAGCTTTCCAGCGCGCTCAAGCGCCGTTTCAACACGGTCGTTCTGCCCCTGCCTGACACCTTGGAAGAAGAAGTGACGATTGTGCAGGGGCGCGTCGCCGCGCTCAGCCGCGCGCTTGAGCTGCCCGCCGAGCTGCCCGCGCTCGACGAGATTCGCCGCATTGTGACGGTGTTTCGCGAGCTGCGCGCAGGCGTTACCGCCGATGGCAAGACCAAGCTCAAATCGCCCAGCGGCACCCTCAGCACCGCC
>LJCR01002953.1 GCA_001399705.1 Kouleothrix aurantiaca | reverse complement strand
GATCTGCGCAGCCTGCACCTGCGCAAAGCTTCGGTCAAGCGCCTCATTTCGCCCATCACAGCGGTGAGAAAGTTCGTGCCCTGCGCGGCAGTGGCCTGGTAGGCGTCGCGGGCCGCCTGCGGCAACAGTTTGTCGGCTGGAACCAGCGCGGGCGCGGCGGCGAACAAGCCCATCGCGGCCAGCGGGCGGTAGAGCGACATCTGGCGGCGGGTTTTTGCCAGCGAGCGCTGCATATGCTCGGCAAAGGCCTGCGGCGCGCGCGTCATCTGCGCCTCGTGCGACGAATCGAGCAGCACCATGCCAGCTACTTCGCCGGGGTAGGTATGCGCAAACAGGCGCATGTAGATGCCGCCAATCGAGTGCCCGACCAGCACATACGGCCCGGGAACCCCGGCATTGTGCAGGAGCGTATGCAGCTCGCGGACGATATTCTCGGCGGTGCGCGGCTTCGGGCTCGGGTCGCTCCAGCCCAGGCCAGCGCGGTCGTAGGTGCACACGCGTGCCGTCTGGGCGATCTGCGGCTGCACCAGCGCCCAGATCGACGACGGATCGCCCATGCCGGCTTCCATCACGACCGTTGGCGAGCCCTCGCCTTCACAGGTAAGATGCAGCCGATAGCCGCCCACGTCCACCAGCGCGCCGGGCGGCGGGAATTTCGCGCGCAGCCGCGGCTTGGCCCACGCGCCGACGGCCAGCGCGACGATTACGACAAGCACAACGAGCGCGCCAAGCCCGATCAGAACGGCCGACATGGACTCTCCCGGCAGCGGCTTAC
>LJCR01002950.1 GCA_001399705.1 Kouleothrix aurantiaca | reverse complement strand
GAGCACGGCGCTGGCTGCGCGGGGCATCGCCGTAGCCGAGCTGCGCCCAAGCGCTGGCACGCTGGAAGATTTCTTCCTGACGATCACGCGCGCAAACGACGATGGCGAGTGACGTTTTACCACGGAGGGCACTGAGTTTAAAGGTCGCAGGTTTCAAGGTTGAACGTTGCAGGTTGCTGGTTGTGATGACCGATGGCTGACGACCGACCACCAGAAAATTTACTACGGAGGCACGGAGACACGGAGAAGTTGAAGGTTTGAAAGTTGAACGTTGCTGGTTGCTGGTAGGGCAAAATCCCAAAATTTATCCACAGATTATGCAGATTGCACAGATTATGGCTCTTATATCTGTGTAATCTGTGGATATACGTTGTTTCCATCCAATCCTGATGTGGCCTTGCTGTAGGTCTTGAAAACTCAATATTCAACACTCAACACTCAAAACTCCTGAAACACCATGCTCAACCTGATCCGCTCCGAATGGTTCATTCTGCGCCGGCGCCCGATTGTGTGGGTGCTGCTGGCCCTGCTGGTGGGCTTGTTTGTGCTGCTGCGGCTCACCGAGTATACGGTGGTGGCGCTGCACGACGGCACGCTCACTGGCGGCGAGGCGCGCATGGCGCTGCTGCGCGATGAGCAGGTGCAGCAGTTTCGCTTGCAGCTCGCCTTTCCTGGCATTTTTGGCGCGGCGCTTGGGCATATCAACAGCGTGGGCGGGCTTTGCGCGATTGTGCTGGCGGCTGGCGCGGTCGGCAGCGAGTATAGCTGGGGAACAT
>LJCR01000295.1 GCA_001399705.1 Kouleothrix aurantiaca | reverse complement strand
GAGGTGCTGCGAGGCCACTGCGACGCGCTCGGCCGCGACATTGGCGAGATCACCATCAGCACTGGCCTGGATGTGCACCTGCTCAACGATGGCGAAGACCCCGCCAAGGCCGGCGACTGGGCCAAAGATGTTATCTCTGCCGAGCAGTATCAGCGCCAGTTCCGCATCGGCACAGCCGACCAGATCACCGAAAAGATTCAGGCTGCTGTCGACGCCGGCGCGAACTACATCATTGTCTACATGCCCGGCCTGGCCTACGACACATCGATGCTCACGCGCTTCGCCGAAACCGTGATTCCGCGCTTCAGCTAGCGCGTTGCGGGCCGCCAAGCAAACTCGGCGGCCCGCAATCCTTCACAGCGCCTCACCAGCCGCACTTAATCAATTGCTCATCTGGCCATGCTATATGATGAGAGGCGGCATATGTCCAGCCGCCATTCGTAGCAATTTTCGGGGCCGACGTATGCGTATTCTTGTTGTCGAAGACGAACCTTCCATCGCCACATTCATCACCGAAGGGCTGAACGACGCCGGCTACGCCACCGATCACGCCGCCGACGGCGCCGAGGCGCTCTACTGGGCCGGCATCGCCGAGTACGATGTGATCGTCCTCGACGTAATGCTGCCCGACACCGATGGCCTGTTGGTGTGCGCCGCCCTGCGCGCGCGTGGCATTGCTGCGCCGGTGCTCATGGTCACCGCCCGCGATGCGATCGACGACCGCGTGGCCGGCCTCGACAGCGGCGCCGACGACTACCTGGTCAAGCCCTTCGCCTTCGCCGAGCTGCTGGCCCGCATCCGCGCACTGCTGCGGCGCGAGCCGGTGTTTCGCGGGCTTGTGCTGCAAATGGCCGATCTGACGCTCGACACGGTTAGCCGCGTGGTGCGGCGCGGCGACCAGACGATTACGCTCACCAGCAAAGAATACAGCCTGCTTGAGTTCCTGCTGCGTCACCCCAACCAGACTCTCACGCGCACCGCCATCGCCGAACATGTGTGGAACTATGATTTCGACAATGTCTCCAACCTGATCGACGTTCATATTTTTGGCCTGCGCCGCAAGATTGACGATGCATACCAGCTGAAACTGCTCCACACCGTGCGCGGGGTAGGTTACCGGCTCAGCAGCGAGGGGGGGTAGGGCGAGCAATGAAGCTACCCACACAATTTGGCAGGTCTCCCGGGGCTAGTCTCGGCAAAGCCATCGAACAAACGATCGACGACCCGATCGGCCGCCTGCGCATGCTGCTGCCGCGCTCGATCCGCTGGCGCCTTACCGGCTGGTACACCCTGATGCTGGCCGGGCTGCTGCTGCTCTTCAGCCTCGGCACGGCGCTGGCAGTATACCGCCTCCTGATCGAGAACTTCGACGAAGTGATGGACAGCCAGGCCAGCCTGATCGTCAAAACCATTGATGTGCGCAACGGCGACCTGATGCTGAATAATGATTCGCTGCGGCCTGGGCGCGCCAATGACGAGCACCTGCTGCGCATCTACCGCGCCGATGGCCGCCTGCTGTATAACGACAACCCCGACGAAGACGCCGACGTGCTGCGCGGCGCTGTGCCGAATGCGCTTAATGGCCAGCGCATACGCCTGGAATTCCCTGGCCGCCGCGGCACTATGCGCGTGCTGACCGTGCCAATCCTCGATGGGCAGAAAGTCGCTGGCGTTTTGCAGCTTGGCCTGTCGCTGGAAGATGTGGGCGAGACCATGCGCGCGCTGATCAAAGCATTGCTGGTGATTGCCCCCGCAATTGTGCTGCTCGCCGGCATTGTGGGCTTTTTCCTCGCCAGCCGCGCCTTGGGCCCAATCGATCGCATTACGCGCGCTGCCCAGCAGATCAGCGCCGATAACTTCAACCGCCGGCTCGACCTGCGCGGCCCCGACGACGAGGTTGGTCGCCTGGCGCGCACCTTCGACGCCATGCTCACCCGTTTGCAGCTTGCGTTCGAGCAGCAGCGCCGCTTCACCGCCGACGCCTCGCACGAGCTGCGCTCGCCACTCACCGCGATCATCGGCCAGATCGATGTGGCCGTAGCCCAGCCGCGCCCGGCCGAGCGCTACCACGACACGCTGCTCAATGTGCGCGAGCAGGCGCAGCGCCTGGCACGCCTCACCAACGACATGCTGTTTCTGGCGCGTTCGGATGCCGAGCCACACCCCTTCACGAAAGAGCCGCTCGACCTCAGCCAGCTGCTGCCGGCCATTCTTGCGCAGCTTGAGCCGCTGGCCCAGGCGCGCCAGCAGGAGCTTTCCGCCGAGGTGCTTACGCCACTGCTGATCGAAGGGAATGAAGACGACCTGATCCGCCTGTTTCTGAACCTGATCGACAATGCCATTCGCTATTCGCCCGCAGGTGGCAGCATCCGCGTCGCCGCAAGCGCCCCCGCCGGCACTCCCGGCACCATTCGCGTGCAGGTGCGCGATAGCGGACCGGGCATCGCTCCCGAACATATCCCGCACCTGTTCGACCGCTTTTTCCGCGTGGATCGCGGGCGCAACCGCGCCACCGGTGGCACCGGGCTGGGCCTCTCAATCGCACAGACGATTGCGCAGGCGCATGGTGGCCAGTTGCAGGTCGAGAGTGCTGTTGGCAAGGGCAGCACCTTCACCGTGATTTTGCCCTGCGCCGCGCCACCACCACCCTACCAGCTTCCAGCACAGTAAGCAGGCATTTCTGAGCAAACAAAAAGACGAAAGCCGTGTGGCCTTCGTCTTTTTGTTTGAGCTGCCTCCGAGAAGGCCTCCAGAAAGCCAGGAAACACTGACTTCTGCATTCTGAATCTGCGGACATGGTGCGGGCCGAAGCACGCCTCAGCCCGCACAGGAAGGCTGCAGTCGGGGCAGCCCGGAAGTATGCAAGGGTAAGACGTGAACAGCAATGCCCTGGGTCTATGCCGCCCGCTGGTACAAGCGGTCGCGGATCGTCACAACCTCCTGGCGCAGCCGCGAGTCGGAATTAATCTCCTCGCCGATCTTTTCGCAGCCATAGATGACGGTGGTATGGTCGCGCCCGCCGAGCATCTGCCCAATATCCATCAGGCTCGAATCGGTTTCTACGCGCAGCAGGTACATCGCCACCTGGCGCGGCACCACGATATTGCGGCTGCGCCCACGCCCCTGCATAGCGCGCAAATCGACGCCATAGAACTCGGCCACTTCGCGCAGAATCGCCTCGGTGGTGACGCGCTTGCGGCGCGTGGTGTCGAGCAGTTCGTTCAGTGCTGCGGTCGCCACCTCGGTGCTCACCGGCGCGCCAATCAGCTGCGCATACGCCGCAACGCGGTTCAGGCAGCCTTCCAGCTCGCGGATGTTGCTCTGGATACGGTGCGCCAGGAAGTCGATCACCTCGGCAGGGATGTGCGTCGACATCTGCTCGGCCTTGGCGCGCAGAATTGCCGTGCGCGTTTCAAGATCGGGCGTTTGCACATCGACGATCAGGCCCCACTCAAAGCGTGAGCGCAGCCGCTCTTCCAGGGTCAGAATCGCCTTGGGCGGGCGATCCGACGAAATCACGATCTGCTTGCCCGCCGAGTGCAGCGTGTTGAAGGTATGGAAGAATTCTTCCTGGGTGCTTTCTTTGCCGGCAATAAACTGAATATCATCAATCAGCAAAATATCAATATTGCGGTAGCGAATGCGGAATTCTTCGGTCTGCTGGCGGCGAATCGCATTAATCAGATCATTGGTAAACTTTTCGGACGACACATACAGCACGTTGATTTCGGGGTCGCGGTCGAGCGCGTAGTTACCGATCGCGTGGAGCAGGTGGGTCTTGCCAAGCCCCACGCCGCCATACAGGAACAGTGGGTTGTAGGCGTGTGCCGGGTGCTCGGCCACTGCCATACAGGCAGCGTTCGCCAGCCGGTTGCTCGAACCAACAATAAAGCGATCGAAGGTGTAGCGCGCATTCAGCATGCCCGAGCGCATGGCGCTGGAGAACTCGAGCTGCTGCATGTTCAGCCGGTCGTAGCCATTGCCGTTGCCGTTGCCATTATGCATGCCAGAACCATTGCTTGCGCCATTGGCGTAGCCGTTCGCAGGCACATACCCTTGCTGTGCGTTTGCAGCGGCGTAGCCAGGTGATTCGTCGAGGTCGGGCATATCGTCATCCTTCCCGTACTCGCGACTAGCCAACCGATGTTCGGCCGCCACCGGCGCGGGCGGCGCGATGATCACGCGCACCTGCACCGGAAATCCTACAAGATTCCCTATCAGCTCCCGCAGCGGGCCGATATAGCGGTTTTCCAGGCCTTCTTTGAAAAAAGCGCTCGGTGCCCCGATCGTCGCAACGCCATTCTCAAGCGAGATCAGCGTCGCGCGCCGGAGCCAGGTATTGAATTCATGGCGCGATATCTGGATCTGCATCGTGCCAAGGGTTGAGTTCCAAACTTTTGCGAGGTTCACTCCAACCTCCGTTTACGACCGCGCAAAAAACCAAGGCGTGTTCGCATAACACGCACATACTGTTCGGCATCACTGGCGAAGCATTCTCTGTAGCAGAGGGTTAAGCGCTGATGAAACTATCGGGTAGCGCTGATGATCATAC
>LJCR01002947.1 GCA_001399705.1 Kouleothrix aurantiaca | reverse complement strand
ATCAGCATCTGCCCCAAATGCTGACGCTGGGCAGCTTGTTGTGCGGCGTAGCTTGAAGCCTGGTTCTGCTCCTCCGTGGCGTACGCTTCGTTTTCGGCGGCGATCTTTTCGTCGATGCCCTTGCGCTGCTCGTCTGTGGTTGCCTGCTGTTTTTGGGCTTCGAGTTCGGCGATCTTTGCCCCGTGGTCCTGTTGACGCTGCTCTACGCCCGTCAGGAAGGTGCTCTGGGTTGAGGCGTAATTTTGCAGGGCGGTTTGTCCATCGGCATATGCCTTTTGGATCGCCTCTCCTAATTTCGTAACATCTTGTTCTGTCAGACTCGCCTGTCCACCGAAATTAGCGGTTTTTTGGGTAAGCAATTCCGACGCATTTGAGGCTGTATAGGATGCTGCTGTAGCATCAACAATCGCCTGCTCCTGCTGGTTGTAGGCTGTCGTCGCCTGGATTAGCCCATCCTTATGCTGATTGATCGTCGCCAGCTCGGCTGCCATTTGCTCGTCGCCCACCAACCCGGCGGTTCTCCGTCTGCCCAGGTCTTCGATCTCGCCCTGGATTTGCTCGCGCAGCGCGGTGATGGTGGCTGCATAGGGCTCCAGCTTCGCCTTGGCCTCCCCGGTTTGGTTGCCGTAGGATGCGACGGCATCGCCAGCGTCCAGCCACCACTGGCGACTGTTCAGCAGATCCTCGCTCTGGGCATGCACGGTGTCCCCGAGCTTCTTGTAAATCAGCACCGCCCCGCCCACGGCGGCGGCCAGCACCACGAAGGGCGCGGCGGC
>LJCR01002946.1 GCA_001399705.1 Kouleothrix aurantiaca | reverse complement strand
GGGGCGTTGAGCGCAAACGCGCCTTGCTTGAACAGGAAGCCGAAGGGCGATAGAACTGAGAAGCAAGCAGTCGGCAGCAAGCAGTAAACGATGATGCAATCTGCAACCTGAAAACCACAGAACTGCAGAAAAGGCGTATGACATACGCCGTATGTGCCGAAACAAAAGCTCGTTTTTTATGGAGCAGCAATGAGTGTGGAAAAAGCGCTGGGTGAGCGCGCGCGGCCGAGTTTTCTCGGCGCAATTGGGCCGGAGCTGGCCCAGCTTGTGGTGGTGGGGCTGTGGGCCTCGACCTTTATTGTCACCAAGCACGCCTTTGCCGAGCTGTCGCCGCTGGCCTTCACGTTTGTGCGTTTCGCGCTGATGACCGCGCTGGCCTTTGCGGTGCTGGCGGCGCGCCACGGCCTGCGCTCGCCAGCGGCGCGCATTGCGCGGGCCGATCTGCCGCGCTTTCTGATGGCCGGGCTGGCGGGCTATACGTTCTATCAGCTTGGCTTTGTGCTGGGCCTGCACGAAACCTCGCCCTTCGCCAGCTCGCTGCTGATCGCGATGGTGCCGCTGTTTACGATTGTGTTTCTGGCGCTGCGCGGCGAGCGCACGGGCCGGCGCGGCTGGCTTGGGCTGGCGATTGCGCTGGCTGGCGTGTCGATCTTTCTGGCCGATCAGTGGAACCGTGGCGCGCCCGGCTCGCTGGTGGGCGATGCGTGGAGCCTCGGCGCAGCCGTTTCGTTTGCGCTCTACGGCATTGTGAACCGCCCGCTGGTGCAGCGCTACCC
>LJCR01002949.1 GCA_001399705.1 Kouleothrix aurantiaca | reverse complement strand
GCCAGCATCAGCAGCCAGTGCAAAACACCGTCGGTCATCGCGATGTCGAGGAATTGGCCGCGCCCGCTGCGCTCGCGGGCAAACAGCGCGGCGAGAATGGCAACGGTGGCGGGGAACGCGCCGCCGCCAAGATCGGCAAGCTGCACGCCCGGCACCACCGGCGGCGCGGCGCCTTCCGCCTGGCGCGGCGCGAACTGCGGCAGCGCGCCAGCATAGCCCAGGTAGTTCAGGTCGTGGCCGGCGCGTGCGCTGAGCGGGCCGCGCTGCCCGTAGCCGCTGATCGCGCACATGATCAGGCGCGGATTCACGCCCCGCAGGGTTGCGTAGCCCAGCCCCATGCGGTCGAGCACGCCGGGCCGGAAGCTTTCGAGCAGCACATCGGCGCGGCGCGCAAGGTCGAGCAGAATTTTGCGGCCGCGCTCGGTTTTGAGGTTGAGCGTCAGGCTGCGCTTGCCACGATTCAGCGCCGTGAACAGGCGGCTCTGCGTGTGGCCGAGCGGCGGGAAGGCGCGCAGGTAGTCGCCGCGGCCGGGCTCCTCGATTTTGAGCACATCGGCGCCCATGTCGGCCAGCAGCAGGCTGCAGTAGCCGCCCGGCAGCAGCCGCGTCAGGTCGAGCACCGTCACGCCGGCGAGGGCGCTGCCCAGGCCGCTCATTTGGTGGTGGTGGTTTTCTTGGTGGGCGCGGCCGGCGGCACATACGCGCTGCCGCGCAGTGCAGCGACCTCGCGCTCAAGCTCGGCCACGCGCTTCTGAAGCGCGGCGTTGCGGCTCGAA
>LJCR01002948.1 GCA_001399705.1 Kouleothrix aurantiaca | reverse complement strand
GTCATATTAACAATAAACTATCTAGCCAAAAGGAATTCGATCATGAGCATCTTCGACAAGCAGCGTCTCACCAACGAATCTTTCAAAATCGATGCCGAACGCATGCGCAGCGGCTGGTATTCCGACAAATACTTTGAAAATATTGTTGGCATGTTGAGCGTACTGGCCCAACGGTCATATGGCTTTCAAGGGCATTCTTACCGAATGGCTGCAGCAGGAATCGATCCAAGCGGTATCGACATCGGCAATCTTGAGGTCGAGATGCAGTGGTTCACGCGCCGCCAGCCATTTTCCGTGGTAGCCGGTGTGGATAAGGCGCTGGCGATGCTGGCGTGCTGCACCGGCTATTTTGCGCCCGACAGCTCGTTCGTCAACACCTACGATCAGCTTGAAGTGGAAGCGGTGCACGACGGCGTGATTGTGCCCTACAGCGGCGACCCGCAGAATGTGCGGCCAGTGCTGCGCGTGCGCGGGCGCTACCGCGACTTTGCGCTGCTCGAAACGCCAACTTTGGGCGCGCTAACCCGCGCCACCCGGATCGCCACAAACGTGTACAATGTCCTGGGCGCGGCGCGTGGCAAGCCGGTGCTGTTCTTCCCGGCGCGCTTCGACGCGCACGAGGTTCAGGCCGCCGACGGCTACGCCTATAATATCGCGGTGCAGCGCTTCAACATGGATCATGGGCACACGGTTGGCTCGTTTATCTCCACCGACGCGCAGGGCGACTGGTGGGGCGGGCTGGGCGGCGGCACGGTGGCGCACGCCGCCATCGCCGC
>LJCR01002942.1 GCA_001399705.1 Kouleothrix aurantiaca | reverse complement strand
GCCAGCGCCCAAGCGCGCTCCGGCCGCGCGGCGACCGCCTTCGCCATCGCAGCGCGATAGTTATCGACCGTTGCGAGCTGTGTTGCCATCTCACGCATCCCCCTCTCGTATTGTTATCGTTCCCTTGAACCATAGCGTTTTCTTGCGTTCTCTTGCGTTTTATGCCACCTGCTCCCACACGATAGTACGCTCGCGCTCCAATAGACGACAGTCCCGCGGGCGTGCCCTGGACGGCTCGCCCTTCACCCGCTTGAAGGCGACATAGCCGTCTGAGTAGATGCTGTTGATCTGCTTGACCCAGCGTCCCTTGACCCGCACGACATCCCCCTTCCGAAAGCCCGCCAGTTCTTCGTTCACCTGATACCGTACTCGTCCCGTACCCTTACGCGGGAGGTCGTGAAACTGCCTCCTGGTCTGGCGCGGCCGAAAGCTGATCTGGTAGATGTTGGGACAGTCAGGGCTGACTATCTCTCCACTCCCGAGCGTGGCAACACACAGGGCGTCGGTCGTGTGGGTCTTCGCTAGCCCGCAGTGCTTCCGAAAAGCGCTGGTCTCGTACCCGAACACGGTGGTGAGCGGCACGGTCGCGTCCATGATGGGATGATTACCCTGTCGGTGACTGGGGTGTCGGGCCATCTCGACCAGATCGCCCAGCGGAGTATGCAGGGCAAGTCCTATCTCTATGCGACCCTCGACGCGACCGTCCCGCTCACCACCGTGTTCGGGTACGAGACCAGCGCTTTTCGGAAGCACTGCGGGCTAGCGAAGACCCACACG
>LJCR01002944.1 GCA_001399705.1 Kouleothrix aurantiaca | reverse complement strand
GTTGCGGGCAGAACGGCCGCCACGCCCGTGGTGTCGGGATGCAGCGCTGTCAGCGCCGTGTACGCATCCACCTTGAAGCGGGTGGTGAAGCTGATCTGCCCGGCGTCGGGCGTTTGCGCGAACAGCTCGGCGATGGCCGGCCCATCCGTCGGTGCCAGAGGCCGCAGTGCAACGTCGATTGAATCGGTGCTCATGTCCTGAATCGTTCCTATCTCGGCTCAGCCAACGACCCAGTGCAGAATCGCTGGCCCCCAGTACTCGGCGGTGAAGAAATACGTGCCTAGCACGAGAAATCCCGTCGCGGCGGCGAGCACACCAGCAGCGCCAAACTTCAGCACCGGTGGCGCTGCAATGCGTCGCGCGCGGATAAACGCTTCAGCAACGAGCAGATTGGGGATGTAGAAGAAGAACGCCATCACCATATCGAATGGGCCGCGGAAGTTCTGGGTATGCCCGGCGCCGTCGGTCAGCAGCAACCAGAAGCCATAATCCATACGGTAAAGCCACGAGCCGATCGCCAGCGCGAACAGGCGCAGCGCCCAGGCGCGATGCAGATCCACGCGCCGAGCGCGGGCGTGACGAATGGTCTGCACCGCCGCCAGCATGGTCAGCGCGCCGTAAAGCCCGAAACCGACGTTCATAATTGTACCGCCAATCGTGCCTTTGGCGAGAATGAACGTCAACCCGCCCACGCCCGCCAGAAACGAGGCGCTCACATACACGCGGCCAAGCCAGCGATGCACGGCAGGAAAGCGCTGGCGCACCGCGCCGATCAGC
>LJCR01002943.1 GCA_001399705.1 Kouleothrix aurantiaca | reverse complement strand
CCCTGAACGGCGTGGCGGTGCCCGACCTGCCCGGCGGCATCATGCCCTTCACGCAGCCGCGCCTGATCAACAGCCCCGGCGCGCCGGCCGGCCAGATCGACCCCGGCGCAGCGGCCGTGGTGCAGTTCCGCGCCACCGTCAACCCGAATGTCAGCGCGGCGATCGTCAACATCGCCACCGCCGACGAAGATGGGAACGGGCCGATCCCGCCGAAAGAAGCGCGCGCCTTCAACCCGGTGGTGAACCTGCGCGCCACCAAAACCGACACACTTGTGGCCGACAGCGCACCGCCCGGCGGCTCGCCCGGCGACACGATTGAGTACCGCATCAACGTGCAGAATACCGGCACCGGCGCGGCTTCGGGCGTCGCGTTCACCGACGCAGTGCCGGCCAACACCAGCTATGTGCCGGGCAGCACCACGCTGAACGGCACGGCCGTGCCCGACCTGCCCGGCGGAGTCATGCCCTTCACGCAATCGCGCCCGATCAATAGCCCCGGCGCACTGGCCGGCCAGATCGCGCCAAACGCCACGGCAGCGATTGCGTTCCGCGTGGTGGTGGCGAACCCGCTGCCGCGCGGCGTGCGCGAGATCGCCAACCAGGGCACCGTCACCAGCAACGAGCAGCCGGCGATCTTCACCGACGACCCGAGCACGCCCACCGCCGCCGACCCAACGATCACGCCCGTCACCGCCGCGCCCGTGCTTGCGGCCGATAAGTCGCCCGCGCTGCTGAACGACGCCGACGGCAACAGCGTCGTTTCGCCCGGCGACACGC
>LJCR01002945.1 GCA_001399705.1 Kouleothrix aurantiaca | reverse complement strand
GCGCGCCGCGCCGGTGCGGCCGGTCGGCCTCGGCCAGCAGAAAGATCAGCAGCGCGCGCACTTTGTCGGATTCAAAGCCGCCAAGCGCGGCACCATCGCGCATAAACTGAACCGGGCCGAGCAATGCGGCTGCAAACTGCGCCATGGCGTGTTCCTTATAGTTTCCTTATTGGCTTCCGGTAGAGTGCCGCTGTGGAAAAACGTTCTAGGAAACAGGAGAGTACAATGCGCTTTCGAGCTTTTCATACGGGCAGTTCGCTGCTGCGGGCCGCGCGCCTGCTGCTCGCCCTGGCAGGTGTGCTGCTGCCGCTGCTCCTTCCCGCCGCCGGGTTCGCTGCCGGCGACCCGGCCAATAATCCGGCTGGTGCGCCCGCGCCTGCCGCTGCGGGTGGCCGCATTTTCGTGCCGGTTGCGGTGAAAGTTGGCAAGCCCGCACCGCCGCCGCCACCGCCGCCAACCAACACCGCCGGCAGCTTCTTTGTGGCGCGCGACGGCAAAACTTTCAGCGCCAACGCCAAGGTGGACGCGAACGGCGGCATGCATATGGCCTTTGGCGTGTTCGCCCCCGAGGGCGACCGCCCGCCAGCGGTATATGCCTACTGCCCCGGGCCAGCGGCCCTCTGCGCTACCGACGCGGGCTGGCAGGGCGTTGCGCTTTCCGACACGGTTGGCGAAGTGCAGCTTCAGCTCACGCCCGATGGCAAGCCGCGCCTGCTTGTTCAGCGCTATAGCATCGAGCTTTCGCACAACCAGTATGTCTATGGCGAGTGCGACAGC
>LJCR01002940.1 GCA_001399705.1 Kouleothrix aurantiaca | reverse complement strand
GCATTATTGGCAATGATGCCGCCGCCAATGCCCGTGCTGATCGTGACATACGCGAAATCTGCACAGCCGCGCCCGCTGCCGAAGCGCCACTCGCCCAGCGCCGCCATATTGGCGTCGTTCTGCAGCTCGATATGCAGCCCGGTGCGTTCTTCCAGCAGCGCCTTCAGGGGTATATTGAACCAGCCTGCTATCGTCGGCGCCTGCAGCGCAACCCCCGTGCGCAGGTCTACCGGGCCAGGCGAAGCCACGCCGGCGCCAGTGATCTCTTCTGGCGCGAGCCCATCGACCATCGCCGCAATGAGCTGTTCGATCTGGCCGATGACGACCTGCGGGCCGGATGTTGATGCGGTCGCAACCCGCTGGTGGGCGAGGATCTGGCCATCGCGGTCGAGCCGCACCGCCCGGATCTGCGTGCCGCCAAGGTCAACGCCAATGCTGTACTTCATTTGCTTTACTTTACACTGCGGCGAGAGAACGAACTGAGAATTGGGTGCTTTTGAATAACTTTGGTGAGCTTGATTATAAGCCGATTAACGTTAACCCGCGCTGACGCAGATAAGAAAACGGGTTTCTGCGCAACGCAGAAACCCGTTTCGTGCAGCCAAAAGCTGCCCGCTAGCGGCACAGCTCCACCACAAGCACTTCCAGCCCAGCATTATTGGCAATGATGCCGCCGCCAATGCCCGTGCTGATCGTGACATACGCGAAATCTGCACAGCCGCGCCCGCTGCCGAAGCGCCACTCGCCCAGCGCCGCCATATTGGCGTCGTTCTGCAGCT
>LJCR01002941.1 GCA_001399705.1 Kouleothrix aurantiaca | reverse complement strand
TCTGCGCAACCGCTATGATGCGGCATAAGCAAGCCGCAAAAACAAACGGGATGCCTGGCTTGGCCAGGCATCCCGTTTGTTACTTTCCAACACTGAGGAGATTCGTACTACTTCGGCAGCACCTTGAAATAGACTACAGAGCCATAGTCGGTGGTCGAGCTCTTGAACACCCAGAACCACAGGCCCGGATCAAGATCGCCGGTGCGGAAGGGCAGGCCCTCAATCGCACCCGTCGGGCCGACGCTGTAGGTACGCACGGTGCCAAACACGCTGCCGTCGGGCGCGGTCAGCCAAAAGCCGATCTGCTCGTTGGGCTGGAAGCCGAACACATCCATGTAGATCGTCTCGCCTTGCTTGATACACTTGGCCGGCCGGATGTGGCCGTTCTTGGGCTCGGGCACATCGGCGCAGGGGTCGGCCGGGGCAGGCGTGGGCGCGGCGGCTGCGGTGTTCGAGCGGATCTCGTTGCCCAGCAGGCCGAGCAGCACGTTGTAGGGCGGCTGATTTTCCGGGTGCAGCTCGAAGCGCGCGCGCTCGAACCACTGCACGGTGTACTGCTTGCCATCGCTCAGCGTCTCGATCGCCGGGTCGCTCAGCGGCAGGCCAAACAGCGCCAGATTCTCGGCTTCGCTCTTGCCCTTCTTGCCGTCGAACTCAAGCCCGCTGGCGCGCCATGCCTTCAGGATGTCGCCGCAGACGTTGTGGCCGGTTTCCGGGAAAAAGCGGCAGCCGTTCTGCGGGCTGCTCTTCGAAAATGTGAAGGGGTCGCGGCCCTGCTG
>LJCR01000294.1 GCA_001399705.1 Kouleothrix aurantiaca | reverse complement strand
CCAATAGCGATACCTACAAAGCAGCTTGTGAATGCGCAAGCGCCTGGCAAAGCTCATCGGCCATCCGCGCCGAAAAAAAGTCGTTCGCGATTGCGTCGCGTCTCTGCTCAGCCAGCTTTCTCACAGGAACGGCGGCCTTTACTTGACAAAAGTATCATAATATGATATTATCCTCGTAATATACACGTCTCGGCTTTGTTGCTGATGCGTCCCGGAAGGGTAAGAGTATGCGGCGCCAGATCGTCTTGGTTCACGAGGATAGTGCGGTTCCACAGGAGGGGTATCTCGATCTCGACGATGATTGGGAGATCGGTACCGACGCCAAAGGTCGCGGCGTCACCGTCGCCGCCATCGAGCAGGTGACGTTGGAGCGACTGGCGGATATGTGCGACCAGAATGCCGAGGCTCGTAATCATTCCGGGTTCATCGGCGCGCACCGCATCCTCGCCGCGCTGCTGCACCAGCAGTTGGGGGGCGAGCAGGCCACGCGACTGCTCTGGGAAATCGCCAGTCGCGATGGATTGGATGGAATGAACGGCGTCGGCTGTCAGAAGGACTCCTAATGGCGAGTTTGGCCTGCAAGAGCCGTGGCATGATTGGCAATTACCGGCGTAATGTCGAGCGCTTCAGGCGCGCGGCAGCATCGAGGCAGCGGATTATTCCGCCTGATGGGCCGATAACATCAGAACATGGGCTAGAGAGCGCGACACGCCGGCCGCTTTCCAATGCGATGCCGAAAGCGCCCACTTCGCAACTTTATTTCCTGGTCTCAATATGCCGGTTTCACTCGACATCCGGCGTACCGATGCACCAATCGCAACGATGAGCACACGCCAGCGTACACAACACACAACCCACCCACGCGAGCTGCGCTGGCTTGTGCCCGCCTACCCGCGAATCGCGCATCTTCCTTACCAGCCGAACGCCGCGCGTGACGACCTGATCGCCAGCGAGGCTGAAGCGGCCGTTGTGTTTGGTGCCGCACGGCTGACGGTCACCGAGAAATTCGATGGCGCCTGCCTGGCGCTCGCTCGCCACAATGGCGTCGTTGTCGCGGCGACAAAACACCACGTTCTTCGCAAAGGGTACCAAAAGGCAACTCAGGCCAAACAGCAGTTTGTCGATGTTTGGCGCTGGTGCGACGAGCACCGCCGCCGCTTCGAGTATTTGGAGCGGGCGCACGGCGGCCCCATCAGCGTCTTCGGCGAATGGCTGCGGACGCCGCATACGGTGCGTTACTTGGCAGCAACGCCACGCTTTGTACCCTTCGAGGTCTATGATACAACGCTCCGGGCCTTCCTCGACCCGCTGCTGGCTGAGGACTTGCTGCGAGCGGCCGGCTTCGCCGTCGCCGACCGGCTGCCAATCGAGCGCGTGACGAACTGGGAGGATCTCGCCCTGCTGGCACGAGGTGCTACGCCCTGGTCTGCGTTGGACGCGCGCGAGGGCGTGATCCTCAAGATCGGAGATGGTGAGAAAATAACGCACCGGTTCAAGATGGTTCGGCCGGATTTCGTGCGCGGGCAATTCTTCCAGGTGAGGGGATGATCAACGAGCAGGAACTCGACGTGTCGATCCGGCGATTGGTGCGGGCGCTGAATGCCTTCCCAGGCATCCGCACCCGTGGAAGTTGCGGTGGGCACGACAATCCGAGTCCTGGCCAGTGGCCCGCAGGCACATGGTATGTGACCTTTGAGGTGGATCGCACCGACCACGGATGGTTCTCGCTGGAGTTCCTCGCGTGGCTTATCAACAATGACTATGGTCAGGCTGGGCATCATGTGACATTCTACCCCACCGCCGCGCCACCGTACTTGAACCAACCCGGCCGATGTCTGCATTTCGCCTTGGAAGGCTACGACGGCGAAAACGCGGACGAGCTTGCCGCCTGGATCGATGAATTACATGCGAAGTATTTCATCCCACCGGCATCGGCCAGACATCCTCGGGCCACTACCAGGCAGCGGGGCAAACGACGGGACTGACTCATCTGCGAGAAGCTGCTACACTGGTTCGAGATAGTTTACCCAGATAGTGTGCGCGGCGCCGCGCATTCGCCTATCATTAAAGACAGCAGGGGTGATACTGATGGCTGCCACACTTGTAAGAATTATCAGCCGCGAGCAAGTTGATGGCGTCGACTACGCCTGGGTCGTCATTCCCGACTGGGACGGCGAGACCGCGCGGCGCGTGCGGACGAGCGAGCTGCCGCCTGAGCTATGGGATCGCGTCGTGTGGGGCGTGGTCAAGGTCGGCGAATCGGTCGCTGCCGAAGCCACTATCAGCGGCGACGCCCAGCCGCCATGTAGGCTCGCGCTGCAATTTCCAAAGTAGGGCGATTCTCTGGTATTGATCGCCAAAAGAAGGGATGTCGATGAATCGCAGGAATGAGCCTGGAGTTGACCGAGTTTTATACATCACGGAGCCTCGGCCAACTGTGCTGGAGTGCGTACTCGTCCTCGAAACAAAGGCGGGTGGAGAGCATCCGCGGTTTGTTTGCGACGGTAAGCACGCCGTGTGGGACATTGTACGCCTCTCGGGTTATCTCGAAGCGCCCATTGTTATGAACACATCGGTCACACCCGCCATCCAAGAGGAGCTGCGCTGGCATCTGGGAACTGTCAGAACGGAGCTTCCGCAGGGGATGGAACCGTGACAGATCGCACACGTCCTTTTGAGATTGACGACCTGGTCCGGCTCAAAAACGCCGGCGACGACTGGGACGGCTGGACCGGCGTTATCGCGTTGCGTGAGGGAGAGGTGCGCCGCACGGAACCGCACCTCGACGCACTGGGGCGCCTGCGGGTTGACCTCGACCGGCGTCCCGGCGCCTACGCCGACGCGCCGTCTGGGTGCCTGGGGCGGATGCCGCTGCCGTAAGTCAACATACCGCAGCGGTTGAAACCGCGCGGCTTGTATCTGCTCTTTCGATGCTGTGACTCAGGAGCGACACAATTGGCTGGTTGACGGCAGCCACACGAGCAATGTTTACGGCAGCGTTCGTATCAGCGGCAGCGGTGTGGCCGCATGAGAGACAACGAAAATGGGCTTGATCGGGTCGGTTACGTTCATCACAAAAACCACAGTTCGCACATCTGCGCGACGTGTTGCACGGATCCACGTAGACCACGCGCACGCCAGAGAGCTGCGCTTTGTAGCTGATAAACGTTCGCAGTTGCCGAAAAGCCCACGAATGGCGCACACGTCGCTGCGAGCGTCGAACCGTGACTCGCTCTCGTATCCCGTCCAAGGTTTCGAGCGCGAGTGCCTTACGCTCCGTCTGCGCCTTAGCAACCAGCGCTTTGCTGATGCAATGGTTGACATCCTTCTGAAAGCGATGTTCTCGTCTCGCGCTTTGGCGCAATCGCCAACGAGCACGACGAGTGTTTGCCAGTTGCAATCTTCGGCGATGGTCGTATCGCCGCTTGCGAACCGCCTGCACCTGTTGTCCGCTGTAGGTCTGGCCAGAGGAGTCGGCGGCAAGGTTCACAAGGCCCAAATCAACGCCCAGGTAGCCGACTGGCTCGTCAGGGGCAGGCGCGACCTTCGATTGGGTGATGCACAGATACCAGACATCCACACGACGCAGCAGCTCCGCGCCGCCGATCTTCCACGAGGTATCGTACAGGTAGCGCCGCTGGAAATCGCCCAACACAAGCTGCCCGACCACGCGGCCGCTCAATGTATTGAGACTGACCCGATCCAGGCTGAGGAGACGGTAGGTGCGTGCGTCGTAGCGGATGGAGCTGTCGGTGGCAAAGGTTGGGCAAGTCTTGGGGATAATCTGGTCGGTGTCTCGGTCGCGCCGCTCAGGGGCTGTGCGCACGGCTCGGACGGCTTCTGCCGCCTTGTCCCTGGCACAGCATGCCAGTTGCGCGCCCAGGCCGTAAGTCACGCGCGACTCGCCATAGACAAGGTAGTGCAGCTTGTTCTTGTTGGTGATACCCTGCTCCCACGCGACCCTCGCGCAGTAGCTTGCCGCCGCATTAAACGCGGTCTGGGTTTGACGCAAGGCCGCATCGGCCAACGCATCAACGGCGATCTTACAGCAAACAGTTCGTATGGAGAGCGGTGTACTCATAGAGTGAGTATACCGCAAGTCGAACATTTGTGCAAGCGCCGCTTGTTGCAAACAAACGTGGTTCCCTTGCGGCGCTCCTCGTTTCCTCCACTGGGGCTTCGCCCCGTGGTTTCCAACTCGTGAGGTTCCTATGATCACGACCGGTGGTTGGTCCGCCGCACAGCGTCGCCAGCTCGCGACGCAACTCGATACCAACGCCGAAACGCTCCAGCGTTTCTGGGGATCGAATCGCTGGCAGTTCCGCCTGTGGGGCATGCAGCACGATGTCTTCCAGGGCAAACAAGAGACCTGGGATCTGTCCGGGTGGTGGAGCGCGCTGTCCATCGAGGCGCTGGTCGAGCGCATGCTGATCCGCGCCATCAGGCGACCGGCAGAGCTTCCGCCAGAGGCGCGCCGCGTTGGCAGGGTCGATGTGGTCGCCGCGCGCTGGCTCCGGTCCGATCAGGCTGTCGAATGCCCGGAGTTCTATGT
>LJCR01002939.1 GCA_001399705.1 Kouleothrix aurantiaca | reverse complement strand
TGAACGAATTGTGCGCGAAGGCAGCTTCAGCCGGGCAGCGTGGACTTTGCAGATCGCGCAGCCGACGATTAGCGCGCGCATCGCAGCGCTGGAAGAAGCGGTGGGCGGGGCGCTCTTTACCCGCACGAGCCGCCGCGCCAGCCTGACGCCGCTGGGCGCGAGCTTTCTGCCCTACGCGCGCCGCGCGCTGGCGATGCTGAATGAGGGCGTGGAGGTGGCGCGGCAGACGCAGGAAGGCCAGCGCGGGCGCGTTGCGGTGGGCGTGCTGGGCTCGCTGGCGGGCTGCCTGCTTGGGCCGGTGCTGGCCGACCTGCTGCGCGAGCGGCCCGCGCTCGACGTGTATGTGCGCAGCGGCAGCCAGCAGAAAGTTGCCGAGCTGCTGTGCGATGGCGTGGTCGAATTGGGCTTGCTGGCCTGGCCCTGCGTCGATGCGCCCATGGTCGAGCTGGCGCCGGTGCTGCAGCTGCGCGAAGAGGTGGTGCTGGCGGTGCCGCGCGGTCACGCGCTGGCCGGGCGCGCAGCCGTGAGCGAGGAAGAGGTTGCTGCGCACTGCGCGCCGCTCTTGCTGGTGCGCTGGTGGCAAACCACGCACGCGCGCGTCGCGCGGATCGCCGGGCAGGCCCGCGCAGTAGCAAACGTGCCGCCCGAGACGGCGCGCACGCTGCTGGGCGCCCACGCCGGGATTGGCTTCTTCACGCGCCCCTACCGGGCCGACCTGCTGGCGGGCGGCGAGGTGTGCGCGGTTCCGCTCGCGGGCGCGCCGCTCTGGCGCGACAGTGC
>LJCR01002937.1 GCA_001399705.1 Kouleothrix aurantiaca | reverse complement strand
GGGGCATTTGCGCGCTACCCGATCGCCGAGATCGAGGCGCTGCTGAACAAGGCCGGCGTGCCCTGCGGCGCGGTGCGCGATCTGCATACCGCCTTCACCGACCCGCAAACCGACGCGACTGGCATTGTGCGCGAGCTGGACCATCCCAGCGCCGGGCCGATCAAAGTGGTGGGCCCGCCGTATCATCTTTCGGCAACCCCGCCCGAGGTGCGCCTGCCGCCGCCGCGCCTGGGCGAGCATACCGACGCAATTTTGCATGAGCTGGGCTACGGCGAGGCCGCCATCGCCGAACTGCGCGCGAGCCGCGTGGTGGAATAACAGGGTTGCGTTTTGAGTGCTGAGTGGGAATCAATATCTTTCAAATAAGGCACTAAGGAACGATTGCCACGAAGACTCAAAGGCACGACGAGTATAATGCTATACAATCTTCGAGTCTTCGTGCCTTTGTGGCTATTTGAAAAGTATTGGCGCTAGAGTCACTCATAGCTAAGCACTCAAACCTCAAAACTCAACACTCGCCGGAGGCGATATGACTGAGCACGATGGGCTGTTTAGCATCCCAACGCGCCTCCTGCTCACGGCTGAGCAGCGCGCCCGGCTGGAAACGCTGGTGCACGAGCGCGACGTCGATCTGGTCGATCTGCTGTCGGAGATTGTGGCCGATTATCTTGAATCGCAGGACATCGCCGTTTCAGCCGCGCCCGCGCCCGACACCAGCGCCGAACTGCAGCGCCGCCGGGCCGCGCTGGCGCGATTGCGCGCCCGCAGCGACGCGGCCGGCC
>LJCR01002936.1 GCA_001399705.1 Kouleothrix aurantiaca | reverse complement strand
TTGTTAGCGCGCTGCTGCCTGCTGCGCTGCCCCACCCCGCGCCGCCGCTGATCGGGCGCGCGCATGATTGTGCTGCGCTATGCACGCTGCTCAGCGACCCGGCGGCGCGGCTGGTGACACTCACCGGCCCGGGCGGCGTTGGCAAGACGCGCCTGGCACTCCAGCTTGCCCAGGATCTGCGCGATATTTTCGCGGATGGCGTGTTTTTCATCGATCTCGCGCCCGTCAGCGATGCCAGCTTTGTTCCAGTTGCCATCGCCCGCGCGCTGGGCCTGGAGGCTGGCACGGCACCGCTCGACACACTCACGCGCGCCCTGGCTGAGCAGCCTAGTCTGCTGCTGCCCGACCACTTCGAGCAAGTGGTCGCCGCCGCGCCGATTGTGGCCGAGCTGCTGAGCGCCGCGCCATACCTGCGCATCCTGGCCACCAGCCGCACGCCGCTGCGCCTGCGCTGCGAGCAGGAGTACGCCGTGGAGCCGCTGGCGCTGCCTCCTGAGCAGGGTGCCCACGCAGTTGAAACGTATGCGGCCGTAGCGCTTTTTGTGCGGCGTGCGCAGGCTATTCAGCCACAATTCGCACTCACCGGCGAGAACCAGGCGCTTGTCGCCGCCATCTGCCGCCGCCTCGATGGCCTGCCGCTTGCGATCGAGCTGGCCGCTGCGCGCACGCGCCTGCTGCCGCTGCCGGCCCTGCTGCGCCGGCTCGACCAGCGGCTGGCTGTGTTGAACGATGGCCCGCGCGACCTGCCAGCGCGCCAGCAAACCCTGCGCGCCACACTGGAA
>LJCR01002938.1 GCA_001399705.1 Kouleothrix aurantiaca | reverse complement strand
GTATAATTCATTGCGATACGGAACATTGCTCCATTTTACCGAAACCATGCCGAATTGGCAAGCTGCAACGCAGATACAGGAGATTCCCACTATGGAAATTCAAGGCGCAGTTGTCGTGATCACGGGCGCATCGATGGGCATTGGCGCAGCAACGGCGCGCGCTTTCGCCGCTGCGGGCGCGAAGCTGGTGCTGGCGGCGCGTTCGGCCGACAAGCTGGCAGCGGTGGCGCAGAGCCTGCCCGCCAGCGCCGAACCATTGATCGTGCCAACCGACATGACCGACCGGGCGCAGGTGCAGGCGCTGATCGATGCCGCCTACGAGCGTTTTGGCCGCGTCGATCTTCTGATCAACAACGCCGGGCAGGCAGCGGCGGGCAGCGTAGCGACGATCAACCCCGATCACTACCGCCAGATCATCGAGCTGAACCTGTTTGGCCCGCTCCACGCCACCCAGGCAGCTGTGCCAAAGATGCGCGCGCAGGGCGGCGGCGTGATCATCAACATCAGCTCGAGTGTGAGCAAGATGGCCATTCCCATGATCGGCGCTTATGCTTCGACAAAATATGCGCTCAATGGCCTGAGCCTGACCGCCCGCAATGAGCTGGCCCCCGATAACATTCGCGTGGTGCTGTTTCACCCCGGGCAGACAAGCACCGACTTTGGGAAGAACGCGCTGATCGAACACCCCAGCGACGGCCCGCGCCACGCGCCCGGCCAGCCCCGGCGCGCGCCCGACTCCGCCGAAGATGTGGCGCGCAAGATCGTCGAGGCCGCGATCAGCG